>JAZUQI010000294.1:0-15504 GCA_045605625.1 Clostridia bacterium | reverse complement strand
TTTCCTTCACGAACTGGATGGCTTCTTCCACGCCATCCTTGCCCAGGGGCATATGTTCGTACGTTTCGCGATCCATGAAGAAGTACAGGTCCCCATCGTTGTACAGGTACTGCATTTCCTTGGTTTCGATGATGGCACGGGGCATCTTATCGGTGGGGTTGAAGGTGCGTTCCACCACGGCGCCGGTCATGATGTTCTTAATCTTGGTGCGCACGAAAGCGGCACCCTTGCCGGGCTTAACGTGCTGGAAATCAACGATGTTCCAAACGCCGCCTTCCCATTCGATGGTGATGCCTTTTCTGAAATCGCCAGCAGTGATCATGTGATTTTCCTCCAATTTTTTAATGTTTTGTATATTTGCATAAGGGAGCCGATCACAGGATCAGCAGCGCCTTTTGTGCATGAACCAAAGTGCGAGCACCATCTTTGGTGATAACGCAGGTGTTTTCAATGCGCACACCGCCAAGGCCGGGCACATAAATGCCGGGTTCCACGGTGATAACGTGGCCTTCTTCCAAAGGATCTTCGCAGAACTGGGAAAGCCGGGGGTCTTCATGGATATCAATGCCCACCGCATGGCCAAGGCCATGGCCGAAGCGGCCCTGATAGCCTGCGGCATCGATGACGGCATGGGCATGGTCATCCACCGTTTTGCAGCAAATGCCGGGACGCAGCATTTTTTCGCATTCTTCCTGGGCCTTCAGCACCGTTTCATAAATGCGGCGCATTTCTTCCTTGGGCTGGCCCACGGAGACGGTGCGTGTCATATCCGCACAATAGCCGGCCTTTTTGGCACCGAAGTCAAAGGTGATCATATCGCCCTGTTCAATCACCCGGCTGCCGGGGATGGCATGGGGCAGGGAGCCGTTTTCGCCGCTGGCCACGATGGTATCAAAGGCCAGGCCATCCGCACCCATTTCCAGCAGCAGGTTATCCAGAATGATCTGCAGCTGCTTTTCGGTGATGCCGGGCTTGATATGGGGCAGCAGGGCGTCAAAGGCCTTGCAGGAAATGGCGCAGGCTTCTTCAATGGCGGCAATTTCCTTTTCATCCTTGATGCGGCGCACCTGTTCGGGCACGTTATTGATGGGGGAGAGGGCAATGCCCTGCAGCACTTCTTCCATTTTGCGGAAGGCACGCACGGTAACTTCGTCATCCTCATACCGGGCGGCGGTGATGCCGTGTTCATCCATCACCTTTTTGGCCAGCATCAGATGGGAAACGCTTTTGCCCACCATCAGCACCTGAAAGCCGGGGGCCTGGTTTTCTGCCTGTTCGGTGTAGCGGAAATCCGTCACGATGGCCTGGAAGCCGTGGCCGAACACCAGAATGCCTTCCCCGGTATAACCGCTGAGGTAAAAGATGTTGGAAGGCTTATGGATGATGACGGCTTCCGCCGCAGCCACCCCGGCCTTTTCCAATACTTTCTGCAATCGAATCATGTTCCATTCCTCCAATTAATATGCGTAAAGCATACCACATTGTATTTTAGCATAATTAAGCCCAAAACGCTACCCCTTCGCCCGGCTTTTTTGCAAAAAAATGGGCGGAAACGGCCGGTTTATGAAAAAAATAAAGCCTGCCGCTTCCATAAAGAGGGGAAGAGGCAGGCGGGAGAGGGGGCAAAAATAAAAATCAAATGGCCCGGGCGCACAGGCGGTATCCCATCCGGTACACCGTTTCAATGCAGGAAAAGCCCAGCTTTTTGCGAAGGCGCTGCACATGCACGTCCACCGTGCGGGTATCGCCGGGGCAAACATAGCCCCAGGCATCCCGGAGCAAATCATCCCGGGAGACGGGCTTATCCACCTGCCCGGCAAGGCGCAGCAGCAGGGAATATTCCTGGTGGGTCAGTTCACAGGGGCTTCCGTTTACAAATACTTTCTGTTCGTCTTCATCAATGGATAATAGCATGCATTTGTTGGCTTTATGCAGGGTGTACAGATTGCTCATTTTTTTATCACCTCGTATATATAGACGAACAAGGAGGGCGAATTGTTGCAATAAAAATAAAATATTTTTTATTTTGTAATATTTGTTACAAGTGTAAACATAGGGTCAAGGGAAAAATGGGTATAGTTTCCTGAAGGGACGTGCATAATAAAGCATGAAAACAAGCCGGGAGGGAAGAAAATGACCGTACATTTGGCCAGAAACGGCTGGAGCATGCAGGAAAAAGAAGCATTGATGGAAGCCGTGCGTGCCGCCGGGGAAACCGGGGCATCGCTTCGCAGCGTATTTGAGGAAACGGGGCAGCGCCTGGGCCGCAAGCCCAACAGCGTCAGGAATTTTTATTATTTGCAGCTTCGCACAAAGCACGAGGATGCCTTTCGCCGGGCGGAACCTTTTGTGATGTTTACGGAAGGGGAAGTGATGGATTTGGTTCGGCAGGTGATTCTGGCCAAATCCAGGGGCCAGTCCGTGCGTGCCTGCGTGATGGCCATGGCCGGTGGGGATAAGGCATCCATGCTGCGCTACCAGAACAAATACCGGGCCATATTGAAAAAGCGGCCGGAAATGATTCAGAAGATTTGCGACGGGCTGGAACAGGAGGGGGTGCCCTGCGTGAACCCCCTGACGGAAATGGGCCGCAATAGCCTGCAGAAAACCGATGAAAAGGCCCTGCAGGCCCTGGACCGGCTGAAAGTGCAGGCGGATCTGATGCGCATGCAGCTGGAGGATATGCAGCTGGCTGCAAGGGCCACCCTGCTTCTGTGCAAGGATTTTCTGGGCCTTTTGCCGGAAGAAAGGCAGGGCAACCTGGATACTTTCTGCCGGGAACTGGCGGAGAGGCTGGCCATGCTGGAAAATGCGGCCAATTAAGCCAATTAAAAAGACTGCCGAAAAAGGCAGTCTTTTTTGCTGTTCCGTCATTGCTGAACGGTGCATTTTTTGCTATACTTACAGTAACGAAAAAAGGAAAAGGGGATGCCTTATGGAATTTGTGCATTATTCCTGTGAAGACGGAAATTTGAACGGCCTGCATCATCGCTTTATTCAGCCGCCCCAGATTGCTTATTTTGTAACCACTTGTGACCGCTATGGCAATATGAACACCACGCCGGTCACCATGGGCACCTGCATTGCCCATAATTTCTTTTCCTTCACCCTTTCCAACCTGCACACCAACGAAGCCCAGTGGGATTTGGATAAAAATGACTGGCAGGACGGCATCAAGCAGGGCTATGCCAATTTGCGGGAAGTGCCGGAATGCGTGATCAGCTATTTTGGGTATGATATGCTGAAGGAAAGCTGGATTGCCGGGTGCCCGGTGCCCAAGGGCATCAGCGAAATTGACGTGATGGGCTGCACACCCCTTCCTTCCCAGGTGGTGAAGCCCTGCGGCATTCAGGAATGCCCCATCAATCTGGAGGCGAAGGTATTGCATGTGCATAAGCTGGGCAAGCGGTGGGTGAATTTTATTGTGGAAATCGTCCACGGCACGGTGCACAAATCCCTGGTGGAGGAAAATGAAAAGGGCAAGCTGGCCGGGTATGGCATGCTGGCCATGGATCCGGTATTTGAAGTGATGATTGCCTCCGGCAACACCCCGGAAACAAAAAACTACCGGCTGTATTATGACCGGCTGGATTTTGATAAAATTGAGCGCTGCCCCGAAAACATCGGCTATGATGCGGACTGGATCGGTACCTTTGAAGGATGGATCCACGATGAAGTGAAGCCCGGCCCCATCAGCCAGGCGGAAGAACAGCGTGCCTTGGAACTGAAAAAACTGTGGGAAAAGGACCGGAACCCTGTGACCAACGCCGCCGTGAAACAGGAACTGACGGCCCTGCTTCGGAAAGCCGTGGGCAAATAAGAAAACAGAAAAAATCCCCTTCGCCCAAAGAAAAACGGGACGGAGGGGATTTTTCTTGCCCTTACAAATCGGTTTCCGGGAAGAAATGGGCCTGCATATCCTCAAAGCGGTGAAACCGCAGGGGGATGGGGTAGGCGGAATAGAAATCATCCGGGTCAAACAGGGCGGCGGCCATGCCGGCGTTCCGGGCGGCCTCCACGTCAATATCCCGGTCGCCCACCATGATGCATTCCGGAAGGGAAAGGTGATGCTTCCCGGTTAAAAACTGCAGGGCGTCCGGCGCAGGCTTGGAAGGAAAGCCATCCCGGCTGGTAACAAAATCCTGGAAGAGGGGGGGAAGATGATCCCGGTTCAGGGCGGTGAAGGCGCTGTCATACCCCCGATGGGTGTACAGGTAATTCTTGCCGCCGCTGCTTACCACCTTTTCCAGAAAGGCCCGGGCGCCGGGATAGAGGGCCATGCTTTCCGGCCCTTCCGATTCGGAATGGCTGCGGTAGGCCTGCATGAAAATTTCTTCCGTAATGCCCAGGGGCTGGGCGAAGGTGAGGTACACCGTGTGCAGGGAACGCTTCACATGGGAATAGACCTCCCCGAAAGAAACGGGGAGGCCCAAATCCGTTAGCGCAGCTTGCGCCGCACGGGTGATACGCCCGTAGGTATCGTACAGGGTACCGTCAAAATCCCAGAAGAAGTGGCGGTAAATCACTTTTCTTCCACGGGCAGTTCGCTGGTGCAGTGGTGGCAGCGGGTGGCCTTATCATCCACGGGCTGGCAGCAGAAGGGGCACAGACGGGGGGCAGGGGCGGGGGCGGGCTCTTCCTTCTTGTGCAGCTTGGAAATCATGCGGATGCACACGAAGATGCACAGGGCGATGAGCACAAAATCGATCACCGTCTGGATGAAGTTGCCATAATTGAAGGTGGCAATGCCGGCTTCCTTGGCAGCTTCGATGGTGGCAATTTCCACGCCTTCGGGGGCCTTGCCCAGCAGCAGGAACTGGCTGGACACATTGGTGCCGCCGGTGATGAGGGAGAACACAGGCATCAGCAGATCATTCACCAAAGAGGTGACGATTTTGCTGAACGCACCGCCAACCACAACGCCAACGGCCATATCCACTACGTTACCCTTGAGCGCAAAAGCCTTAAAATCTTTCATGAACTTTCCCATTAGTAATGAACCCCTTTCTCATTGGCTGTATAGGAATAAACCTATCTGGATTATATCATGTAAATAAACCCATGGCAAGAAAAAATTCCCCGGGCACAGGGCCGGGGAACGGGGCAGTTTCAAGGGAAAAGCAGGTTTTCTTCCGTGTTGGGATCAAACAGATGCGCCACCTTGCCGGGGAAGGAAACATACAGGGTGTTTCCGGCGGAAAGCAGGGAAAGCTGGGCATCGGTTATATCCATGGTGGGCAGGCGCAGAACCAGCGTTTCGTTTTTCGGCGTCAGCATGTGCAGATGCAGTTCGCTGCCCATCATTTCGTTCACCTGAATCAGGGCCGGGATGGTGTTTGGCTGCTTGGTAAGGCGAAGGGCCATGTGTTCCGGCCGCACCCCAAGAATCACCGGGCGGCTTTTTTCATGCTTTGCGGAAAGCAGGGCGGATGCATCCCCTTCCAAGGGGAAGGCGGCATCCTGGAGGGATACGGCATATTGGCCGTTTTTTTCCGTCAGCATGGCGTTTAGAAAATTCATTTGCGGGCTGCCGATGAACCCGGCCACGAACAGATTTTTCGGGTGGTGAAACACCTGATGGGGCGTGCCCACCTGCTGGATGAAGCCATCCTTCATGATGACGATGCGGTCCCCCAGGGTCATGGCCTCCGTCTGGTCGTGGGTGACGTAGATGAAGGTGGTATCCAGCCGCTTTCGTAAAAGAATGATTTCCGAGCGCATCTGGTTGCGCAGTTTGGCATCCAGATTGGAAAGGGGCTCATCCATGAGAAACACCGCCGCTTCCCGGACGATGGCCCGCCCGATGGCCACCCGCTGGCGCTGGCCGCCGGAGAGGGCCTTGGGTTTTCGGGTAAGGTAAGGGGTGATGCCCAGAATTTCCGCCGCCTGCATCACCCGGCGGTGAATTTCCTTCATGTTCATTTTACGGATGCGCAGGGAAAAGGCCAGGTTTTCATACACGGAAAGATGGGGGTACAGGGCGTAGTTCTGAAACACCATGGCAATATCCCGGTCCTTGGGTTCCACATGGTTTACGATGCGGTCGCCGATTTTTAAGGTGCCGTCGGTGATATCTTCCAGGCCGGCAATCATCCGCAATGTGGTGGATTTGCCGCAGCCGGAAGGCCCCACAAACACCACAAATTCCTTATCTTCAATGGCCAGGTCAAAGGATTGAACCGCCACCACGTTTTTATCGTACACTTTCCTGACCCCTTCCAGGGTGACGCTTGCCATGAGCATTCCTCCTTTTGCCAATCAGCCTTTTACGGCACCGCCGGTGATGCCCTCCACATAGTATTTTTGCAGGCATAAAAACAAAATGGTGATGGGGATGGCAACCAATACGCCGCCTGCGCAAAACCGGGTGAAATACCCCTGATAATCGTTGGTATTCACCCAGCGGTACAGCCCCACCGCCACGTTATAGCTGCTTTTATGGCCAAAGGCCACGTAGGAGGCAAACACATAATCCCCCCAGGGTCCCATGAAGCCCATCAGCACGGTGTAAATCACAATGGGCTTTGCCATGGGCAAAATGATTTTGCCAAACACCTGATACCGGGCGGCCCCATCCATTCGGGCAGATTCATCCAAAGATTTGGGGATGGTATCGAAAAAACCTTTGGCAATGTAATACCCCATGCCGGAAGAGGCGCAGGAAATCAAAATCAGCCCCGGCACGGCGCCGGACTGGGTAAGCCCCAGGGTTTTCAGCAAATAATACAATACGATCATGGTGAGAAACCCGGGAAACATGCCCAGCACCAGCACCACGTTCATCATCAGCCGTCGCCCCTTAAAGCGGATGCGGCTGAAGGTATAGGCCACGAACAAAACCAGAAGGGTTTGAATGGCTGCGCAGAAAAGGGCAATGGTGAGGGTGTTCAAAAACCATTGCACAAAATCGCAGTTTCTTGCATCCACGCAGCGCATGAAAAGAATCAGCAGGAAAAAAAGCACCGTCATTAGGCTGCCCGATAACCGGCCCTTTCGCTTTTCCAAAGGGTTTCTGGGCCTGCGAAACAGAAAATACAGCACGGCGCCAAGGCATATGAGGGAAAGAACCAGGGTGGTAATTATGGCCGGAAGGCCGTCCATTAGCTTTTCCGGGCGAAAGGCCGCCCCCTGAAACAGAAAGCGGTAGTTATCCAGCGTCCATTGCCGGGGGAAAATATAGTTCACCTGTCCGCCGCTTTCCCCCCGGAAGGATTGCAGCAAAAGCAGCACAAAGGGAAGAAGCCATACGGCGCTGATGATGCCAAGCAGGGCATAGGTGCCGCCGTTTCCTTTGCCGAAGGCCCCCTTTTTCCGGCCCGGGGCCAAACTTTTTTCCATTACTGGAAATCCTCCTCATTTTTTACCGATGGAATCAGGTTGTACACCATCAGGTTCACCCCGGCGCACACCACAAACACCAAAATGCCCACCACGGCGGCCAGCTTGTAATTATTGTCCGTAACGGTCATTTTATACAGCCAGGTAATCATCAGATCCGTGCCGCCGGCATTCCCGGCCAGGTTCAGGCTGAGGGGCTTTCCCTGGGATAACAGGAAAATCACGTTGAAATTATTGATGTTGCCGGTGAAGCTGGTCAGCAAATAAGGCCCGGTTACAAACAGCATATAGGGCAGGGTGATTTTCCGGAAGGTTTGCCAGGCGTTGGCCCCGTCCATCCGGGCGGATTCATATAGATCCGCCGGGATATTCAGCAGAATGCCGGTGGCAATCAGCATCACGTAAGGAATGCCGATCCAGATATTCACCACAATGATGGTCACCCGGGCCCAGGTGGGGTCCGTCCAGAAGGGGAGGGGCTGGGCGATCCACCCAAGGCGCAAAAGCAAGCCGTTTATCAGCCCGTCGGCAGCGAACAATTTGGAAACATACAATAGGGATATGAACTGGGGCACCGCAATGGTCATCACCAGAAGCGTGCGCCACATTTTTTTCAGCCGGATGCCTTTTTTGTTAATCAGGATGGCCACCATAAGACCCAGGAAATAATTCAGGAAGGTGGCAAAAAAGGCCCAGATCAGCGTCCACACAAGCACCTGCCGGAACGTAGCTGCAAAGGAGGGGGAGGAAAGCAACTGCACATCCTGCCCAACCAATGCCACAGGCTGCGCATCCGGGGCGAAGAAAGTGACTTTGTAGGCGGCATCTTCCAGAGGCTCCAGGGAAAAATCCGCATCGGTATGATCCACAAGGGCCTGAGCGGCCCGGACGGCCGGGGCATCAAAGCAGATCATGCGGATCACGTCCCCGTCCCGGGCGGTGAGGGTGAGGGTGAAGCGGCCGTTTTCCCCTTCCGAAACGTTCAACTGCACCGGTTGCTGCCGGATGGAGAGAAGGGAGCGGAAGTTTTCCGTGCCCACCCATTGGAACAATTTCTGAGGCGGCTGATGTTGGGCATCGTAATTGGTGAAGGCCACCAGCACCATGAAAAAGATGGGCAGAATGGTGAACAGCACAACCCCCAGCGTGGGCAGGGCCAGCAGCGTTTTATGGAAATGCCGGTCCAGCAGCGATGCGGCATCCTGCCGGGCGGTGGGCAGGGGTCGGCCTTCGGCCAGCCAGGCTTCGTTCAGCCGGTTCTGGCGGATGTTCACATACCATGTGTACAAAAAAGCCAGGATGAAAAACAGCGTCAAAACGCCGTAGAGCAGAATGAAAAAGGAATTATCCCCATACACCGTTTGCCGGCCTATTTTCCGGGTTTCCACGGTGCCAAGGGAGGGCAGCTTGCCAAGATAGGAAAAGCCCATCAGGAACATATACAGGGTAAACACCGCCTGGAACAGGAAAAACAAAAGGCCGCGCAGCACCTGCCCCCGGGCTATGGAGCCAAAGCCCATGATGAAAAAGGAAAGCCGGGTTTTCCAATCGCCTTCTTTGAAGGCGGCAAGGATTTCCTGAAAAACCCCCTTTATGCCCCGGAACAGGCGCAGAATGCCCCGAACAAAAGCCTTTCCACCGGCAAGAAAACGCCGGGGAAGGGCGGCCAGAAACCGGCCCGTTTTGTACACAAAACGAAAGGGCCCGGCGTTTTTGAATACATCCAGATCGTTCATGGTTTTTCCGCCTTTCGTTTGATGGGGAAAAGCAAAGAATCAGGGGGAAAGGTAAGTGGCCACGGTGGATTGGAAGGTGGTCAGCACTTGCAAAAGCTGGTCATCGGAAAAACCGTCAAAGCGGTTAGCCAGCACATCATCCCCCAGGGCCCCGGCCAGCGTCCAGTATTCCGCCGGGTATTGGCCCTGATTGACGGTGTAAGGCCGCTGGGCCGCCAGGGCGGAAAGGGCGGCATCCTGCTGCACGGCAGGGGCGTTCTGGGCGTTTTTATTGGAGGGCCCCCAGCCCACGGCCTCATACCGGGCGGTTTGCGCCGCTTCTTCCGTCAAAAACAGGGCCAGCGCATCGCACAGGGCCAGCTTTTCCTGATCCGTCTGGGGCTTCACCCCCAGCATCTTGAAGCCGCTGAAGCCCCCCAGCTGGTATCCGTCCACGGTGGGCAGCTTGGCGGTGGCGTAATGTTCCCCCAGCATGCTTTCCAGCACGGCGGCATCCCAAGTGCCATCCACAATGGCCCCAAGATTGGTGGCATTGGAGGCGGAGGAACCGTTCACAAAGGCCGGGGATTTTGAAAGTGTTATCATGGATTTCAGGGCCTTCACCCCGTTTTCCGAAGCGTAATCGCATTGCACGGCGGTGATGCGGCCATCCCGGTCGGCAGAGAAAGTGAGGGTGCAGCCGGCACCGAAGAAAAAGGCAGGCTGATACCAGCCGTTGTTGATTTCCATATAAAAGTTTTTACCGGCCTTCTGGCAATCGGAAAGGATTTGTTCCAGACTGCCGGGATCCGAAACCACGGAGGCATCGTAATACAGGAAATAGCCGTTATCGCTGGTCATGGGGTAGGCATACAGCACGTCCCCCACCTGCACGGCGGAAACGGAGGCGGCATCGTTCATTTGGGATACCCGGGCGGCGTTTTCGTCGGATAATTGCTCCAGCGCCCCGGCGCCCACCAGCCGGGCCAGCTGATCCTGAGCAAAGCCGAAAATATCCGCCCCGGATTCCACATCCGTCAGCATGTGGTTGGCAGCGTCGCCTTCGCCCACCGGCTCCACCCGGATGGAAACGGAGGCGTACTGGGGATGGGCCGCCTGAAAGGCTTCCACCTGGGCTTTTGTGAAATCCACGGTGTTTTCCGCCACCCAGATTTTGATATCCCCTGTCATGGCCTTGTTTTTCGTGCAGCCGGAAAACAATAGCAGAACGGATACGATCAACAGCGCAGCGCCGGTTTTTTTCATGCAGGAACGCCTCCTTTTGCGTTTGAAATGCCGTTTACAGTATGCCCTGATGATGGAAAAATAAACGCACAAAAAAAGCCCGGCCAAACAGCCGGGATGAAGAAAAGCGTTATAAGGGTTTTCGCAATCCTTTGGGGTAATGGTTTTTCATTTGCCCCTGGGATGCTTTGGCCCAGCCCAATTGCCAGCCATCCAGCACCGGGCACAGAAAGCCGCTCAGGGCATCATTGCAGGGCAGCACTTGCCCGTTCTGATACAGCCGGGCTTCTTCTTCCGTAACATTTACCCTGTTTTTCGCCTTGCAGGCAAGGGCCAGGGCATGATCGGGCAGGAATAATTTGCCCTTCACATCCCCCAGCTGCAGCCCGGCCCGAAGAATGCGAAGGCCGGTAAGGCTTGGCAGGGAAATATCCGGGAAGGAAACCACATGCCCGGCGAAAAGGCCGCTGCTTTGGGGGGCATTTTCGATATGGGCTTGCAAAAAGGCATCACACAGGGCCTTTTCCTGCTTGCCAAGGGGCTGGAAAAGGGGAGCGGCGGAAATCCGTTCCGGGGCTTCCTCCGCCTTTTGGAAGCAGGCCACAAAATGCCCTTCGCCGTTTACTTCATGGGGGTAAATGTGCAGCATGCCGTTGTTTTCCGCAAGGCCGGGCAGGGAAAAGGGCTGCAGAGAAAAGCAGGGGTTTTGCTGCAAAAAGGCTTGCACCACCCCTTCGTTTTCCGTATCGTTGAAGGTGCAGGTGCTGTACACCAATTTGCCGCCGCCTTTCAGCATCCGGGCGGCATGGGTTAAAATATGCAATTGCCGGTCGGCGCAGCCTTCCGGGGAGGTGGGCTGCCATTCGGTGCGGCTTTCCGGGTGCTTGCGGAACATACCTTCCCCGGAACAGGGGGCATCCACCAGAATTTTATCGAAATAATGGGGGAAACGGGGGCTTAACTGCTCCGGCAGGGCGCAGGTAATGAGGGCGTTTGGAATGCCCATGCGCTCCACATTCCGGGAAAGAATCTGGGCCCGGCTGGGCACCGGCTCGTTGCAGACGATGAAACCGTCCCCTTCCAGGTATGCCGCCAGTTGGGTGCTTTTCCCCCCGGGGGCAGCGCACAAATCCAGCACTTTATCCCCCTTTTCCGGGTGCAGCACGGCGGCGGCGGTCATGGCGCTGGGCTCCTGCAGGTAATAGGCCCCGGCTTCGTGCAAGGGCATGGCCCCGGCCCGGCTATCCAGCGTCAGGTAATGGGCATATTCCGCCCAGGGGACGGGCTGCAGGGCATCGGAAGGGGGTGTGGCCCCGGGGCGCATGCGAATGCCCCGGTGATAGGGCAATTCGTAGGTATGCAAAAAATCGGGCAGCGCAGGGCCAAGCTGGCGCTGCATCTGCTCGATAAAAGCGGGGGGGAGAGGAATCATGGGCATCATCCTTGCGAATTATCGTATTGCCCGGGATACACCGGGGCGTGGAAGGCCTGCTGTTTGTTCACCACCGGGGGCAGCCCATCCAGCAGGGCATCTTCTTCATCATTTGCGGTGGGCAGCAAATCAGACAGGATGGATTTTTTCTTTTCATGCCGCTGGCTGCGCCGGTTGCGCCGAAGGGGCGGCGGAACTTCCGCCGGGGCAGGCAGGGCCTCTTCCGCCGGATAGGGGGCCGGGGCCTCCCACGGGGCGTTTTCCGGCGCCGCTTCTGCGTATACGGGCTGCTGCCAGGCTTCATAGGAAACCGCTTCCGGCACCGGGGCAGGCTGCATATCCGTCAGATCCACATCCACGCCCTCTTCCCAGCCGTACTGGAAAACGTCCGCTTCCGTTTGCTGCCGGGGGGCCTTGCCAAACAGGCGGCGCAGCTTATTGCGCCAGATAATATAGGGCCGCCACCGGAAAAGCCAGATCAGATAATCCAGCACCGTGCCGGCAATGCACAAAAGCACCACCAGCCACAGCCAATGATCCCCCAGCCAGGACAGGGCGGACTGGAAACGGCCGGAGGAAATGAAGGACCATATGCCTTCCACCAGCGCACGCATCCAGCCAAAGACCAGGGATAATAAGGTATCGGCAAATGCGTTCATACAATTACTCCGCTTCGTCTAAGGGGCTGATTTCCACCGTGATGGTCACCGAGGGATGGCTGATATAGGCAACGCCCCGGTTGTTGAGGGTGATGGTATCGGTTTTGGTTTGGGTTTCCCCGGAAATATTCACCCGGCCCAGGGTGTACAACGATGCGTTTTCCGACATGAACAGGGAAAGATCATCATCCGCAATGGTAACCACCGGAGGATCCACCGTGATGCCGGTTACGGCATAGCCGGGGGCCGGCTGGCCGAAAATCAGGCTTTGGCTGTTCACGGGAATTTCCATGGTGGGGTACAGCGTTTGTTCCACAATCATGTAGCGCATGGAAATGCCCTGATTGGTAACGGTAAGCAGCGAGGCATCCAGCACATTGCCCTCTTTATCCACAAAGGCAAAGGGCAGGCTGTTGCGCATGGTGCCGGCCTGGCTGGGAAGCAGCGCCATATCATAATCCACAACGCACCGGACAATTTTGGACACCAGCGATTCCGGCCCGGCCACTTCCACCGTGGACGGGTCGCACATGGGGGCGGAGGCATAGAAGCCTTCCGGGGCCTGGCCTGTGATATTCAGCTGCACGGGCACACGGCTGCGGCTGATGTAGCGCTCCACTTCCACCGTGATGGTGGGGGCGGAAATGGCGGTAACTGTGCCATAGGCGCTGGAATTTGTAACGGTGGCCGTCAGGGCAATTTCCTGGGTGCCGATGTTTTTGATCTGGGAAAGATCGGCCCGGATCTGGTAGCGGTCCGCCGTGGCGGAGGCATAATTTTTCTGGGGCAGCTGCACGGTGATATCCACCGGCTGCAAGTCATCCAGGCCGCCCACCACGATCATGCCGTTTTGCCGGAGGCTGACGGAATTGGCCACGTTCACTTTCAGATCGGAAAAGGTTTTGGTACGGGGCAGGGTTTCATCCTGGGTGGTCAACACCCCCCAGATGCAGATGGCCAGAATGAGGCTGAGCAATTTCCATTGCCAGTTGTGGCACAGGCGGCGCAGCACTTGCAGCAGCACTTCTTTTACCGATGTGCCTTTTTCATTGGGGGTTTTGGGAGGCTGGTTACTCATTGGCGGCGCCTCCTTTCTGCTTGTCGGGGTTCTTTTTATGGGTCAAACGCCACAGCAGGGAATGCTCCTGATTATAGATGCGGTGCAGCACCTTGCGGATGGCGTTATCATCCAGGTGCCGGGTGAGCCGGCCGCCCTGGGCCATGCTGATGATGCCCGTTTCTTCGCTGACGATCAAAACCAGGGCGTCCGTGCTTTCGCTGACGCCCAGGGCCGCCCGGTGCCGGGTGCCCAGATCGTGGCTGATGGCGTTGTTTTCCGTCAGGGTAAGGATGCAGGCGGCGGCCTCAATCCGATCTCCCCGGACGATCACGGCCCCGTCATGCAGGGGCGTGTTGGGCTCGAAAATGTTTTCAAGCAGCCCGGCGGAAATCAGGGCATCCAGCCGGGTGCCGGTATCGATGAATTCCTGCAGGCCGGTTTTCTGTTCAAACACCACCAGGGCACCCACCCGCCTGCGGGAGAGGTGCAGCAGGCATTTGGTGATTTCGTCCACCGTGGTTTCGCTTTGGTCCTGCTCTTTGCCACGTTCCCAGATGGCGGTGCGGCCCAGATGCTCCAGCGTGCGCTTCACTTCTGGCTGGAACAAAATCAGCAGCACAATAATCCCGTTGCTCAGCACGCCGTGCAGCAGGTAATTGATGCTTACCAGCCCCAGCATTTCGCTGACATAGCTGGCCAATACCAGAATTAAAAGCCCTTTGAACACCTGCATGGAACGGGTGCGCCTTGTGATGAGAAACAGCTGGT
This sequence comes from Clostridia bacterium, assembly GCA_045605625.1. Classification (GTDB taxonomy): domain Bacteria; phylum Bacillota; class Clostridia; order Christensenellales; family Aristaeellaceae; genus RUG563. Next base: position 1,287 of record JAZUQI010000294.1, on the reverse strand, counting down.
AAATCAGCACGGCCATGATGCCGATATCCAGGTAATCCACCCAGGTGGGCCGATGCAGTATATTCCAAAAGAAGGTTTGGACTTGATCCCAAATAACGTTCAAGATGCGTAAACCTCCTGTCTCCTTCGTTGTCCATTTTATTATACAACAGATTTTTTTCTTTTGAAATGCCCTGTATTACATTTTTTCAATTTTTTTACGATTTTTTTACACATTGGTTGCGCCGGAAAAGGGGAAGGGAAGTTTGAACAAAAATAATTAGATAAATATAAAAATAGATATTGACAAAATGAAAAGATGAATATAAAATAAAGATGCGATCGCACAAAGGGAAAAAATCCATCCGGAAAGGAGGCAAAAACCATGAACGAAAACTGGGTGGAGGTTATGAACCATTATTTTATGCAGAAAAAGGCCGCCTGCGAAAAGCAGAGGCAGCGCTGCCGGGCGGATTTGCGGGACGATGAAGCGGTGTTTGCGCAAATTCGGGGCAATGTGTATGATGCATTTGCAGCGGTGTTTTCCGCAGCGCTGCGGCAGGGGGCCAAGGACGAAGAAAAGGCCAGGCAATTTTTTCTGGATAAACTGGCCCAGATCCCCAGGAACTGGCAAACGGCCCTGGATCAAGCCCGGCAGCACGGGGATGATACCCGGGCCCTTCTGGAACAAATCAAGCTGGAAACGGCCCAGGAAATTGAAACCATGTTTCGCAGCGTAACGGAGGTGGAAACGCCATGACGGAGGCCCAGGCCATTGCCCTGTTCAAATGCCTTTCGGATAAATCCCGGCTGCAAATATTAAAATCATTGGCCAAAGAAGATATGTATGTGGAACGGCTGGCGGAGCGGCTGAACCTGACCCCGGCCACCATTTCCTTTCACATGAAAAAGCTGGCGGATGCCGGGGCCGTGACGGCCTACCGCACCCAGTATTACACCATGTATTCCCTGTGCCGGGAGGTATTTATGGCCCGGATTATGGATGTGATCGGCACGGAATCCGACGAAGCGGAATTGCAGGCCCAGCGGGATGCAGCCTACCGCCAGAAGGTGATTGACAGCTTTTTTGAATACGGCAGGCTGAAATCCATTCCGGCCCAGCGGAAAAAGAAGCGCATTGTGCTGGAGGAAATTGCAAAGGCCTTTGAAAAGGGCCGCACCTATACGGAAAGGGAAATAAACATTCTCATTGCGGATTTTCATGATGATTTTTGCACCATCCGCCGGGATATGATTTCCGAAGGCCTGATGGAAAGGGAAAACAGCATCTATTGGCGCACGGAATAA
>JAZUQI010000293.1:0-7677 GCA_045605625.1 Clostridia bacterium | reverse complement strand
CTGCCCTGGCTGAAGCAGGCGGCGGCTGCGTATGAAAAGGAGCATGCCTGCAAGGTGTACCTTCGCCGGGCATCGGATGCAGAATATGAAAAGGCGGAGCTTATGCCGGATGCGGCGGTGGGCTGGGAGACGGGCGCAGAGGTGGCTTTCCGGGGCTATGGCCTGGTGGTGCCGGATGAAACGGCGGAAAAAGCCACCCCGGCGCCGCCCTCCGGCTTGTTTCAGCGGCCCACGCAGGCGCCCCCGGCCCAAACGCCGCCGCCCCTGGCCTTTCCGGAAGATTTGACGGAAATTGCGGTGCCGGAGGGGATGCAGGCCTTGCTTCCGGATGGCTATGCGGCTGAAAACCCTTTTCAGGAATTGCAGCAGGGAAAGGCCCGGGCCGCCCTTTTGCTGCCCTCCCAGATGGCGAAACTGCAAACGGGGTACCGAATGCACCCAAGGGGGGATTTTTTTGTGCCCATCCGGGGCCGGGCCCTGACGGAAAATGGGCAGCATTTTGTGTCCTTTTTGCGGGGGGAGGAAATGCAGCGGCTTTTGAAAAAGCAGCAGCTGTTTTCCTGGAATCCATCCCTGTGCCTTTACGGGGCGGAGCAGGAGGATGCATTCCTTATGGAGCAAAGCCGAAAAAATTTTCCTCAATAGGTGCATATTTCCTTTGGCCCCGGGGCATACTGGGGCTGAAGGGAGGTGCAGGAAATGGAAAAAGAAAAATGCATCCTGTGCGGAATGCCCCATGATACGGGGCTGCAGGTGATGGGCTGCCTGATTTGCTTTCCCTGTGAACGGCGGCTGCTGTGCGGCCTGATGCCTCCTGGGGTTCGCCGGAAATTGCAGCAGATTTATACATCTGCCCATTTGGAGGGTTGATTTTTCAGCCCCAAAAAGTTACAATACACCCAACCGGATTATTTTTCGGAAGGGTGTTTTTTGTATGCTGCCATACCAAACGGTATTTTTTGATCTGGATGGAACCTTGACCGATTCCCAGCCCGGCATTTATGCCTGCGCCACCTATGCCCTGAAAAAAATGAACTGGGCCGTGCCGGATGATGCCACCCTGCGCCGTTTCATGGGGCCGCCCCTGGCGGAATCCTTTGCCAAGTATTGCGGCATGACGGAGGAAGAGGCCATTCAGGCTTCCGGCTATTACAGGGAAAGGTATAACCCCATCGGCTGGAAGGAAAACCGGGTGTTTCCCCGGATCCGGGCCCTGCTTGCGCAGCTGAAAAAGCAGGGGGCGTATGTGGCCGTGGCCACGGGCAAGCCCAAGGCATCCGCCGAAAAAATACTTTCCTATTTCGGCCTGCTGCCTTATCTGGATGCGGTGGAAGGGCCGGTGGGCACGGAATTCCACATGGATAAAGCCACCCTCATCCGAAGGGCGATGCCCCAAAACCCCGGCACCTGCGTGATGGTGGGGGATACGGTGGGGGACGTGGAAGGCGCCCGGGAATGCGGCATGGATTCCATTGCCGTTTTGTACGGCTACGGCGAAAATGCGGAAATTCTGGCTGCCAAGCCCACCCGTGTGGCGGAAACGGAGGATGACCTGTGCCGCATCCTTTGCCCCGATATGGAAAGGGGCAAGGGTTATTTTGTAACGCTGGAGGGCGTGGATGGCTGCGGCAAAAGCACCCAGGCCGCCCTTTTGAAAGAAAAGCTGGAGCAATTTGGCTACACCGTGCATAGAACCAGGGAACCCGGCGGCTGCCCCTTGGCGGAAGAAATCCGGAAATTGCTGCTGGCCAAGGAAGACGGCGGCATGTGCCCCGAAACGGAAGCCTTGCTCTTTGCGGCGGCCCGGGCCCAGCACATTCATCAGGTGATTTTGCCCAAGGTGGAAATGGGGCAAATCGTTTTGTGCGATCGGTTTGTGGATTCCTCCATTGCCTATCAGGGGGATGCCCGGGGCCTTGCCCGGGAATGGATTATGGAAATCAACCGGGTGGCGCTGACCAAGGGCATGCCTTCCGCCACCTTGTATTTGCGCATCAGCGCAGAAAATGCTTTCCGCCGCCGGCTGGCGGAATCGGAGCCGGACCGCATTGAGCAAATGGGCCTTGCTTTCCAGCAGAAAATTGAACAGGGCTATGAACAATTGATGCAGGAATACCCGGAGCGGTTTGTGGCCGTGGATGCCACCGGGGCCCCGGAAGATGTGGCGGCGGAAGCCTTTGATAAACTGTTTGAACGGCTGACCAAGGAGGGAATCCTGTAATGCGTGTAGTGGTGGGCATGTCCGGCGGGGTGGATAGCGCCGTATCGGCCTTGCTTTTGAAGGAGCAGGGCTATGATGTGGTGGGCGTTTTCATGAAAAACTGGGAAGAGCAGGATGAAAACGGCGTTTGCACCGCAGAAAGCGACTGGCGGGATGTGCAGGATGTGTGCGAATTGATTGGCATTCCCTACTATTCCGTGAACTTTGCCAAGGAATACCGGGACCGGGTGTTTTCCCTGTTCCTGTCCGAATATCAAAAGGGCCGCACCCCCAACCCGGATGTGCTGTGCAACCGGGAAATCAAGTTCAAGGCCTTTCTGGATTTTGCCATGCAGCTGGGGGCGGAAAAGATGGCCACCGGCCATTTCGTTAAAACGGATGAAGCGGGCCATCTCCTTCGGGGCGTGGATGGCAATAAGGATCAAAGCTATTTCCTGTACATGATCCATCAGCAGCAGCTGCAAAAATCCATTTTCCCCGTGGGGGGAAAAACCAAGCAGGAAGTGCGGCAGCTTGCCGAAAAATACAACCTGCCGGTATCGAAAAAGAAGGATTCCACCGGGGTTTGCTTCATTGGCGAAAGGGATTTCAAGGCCTTCCTGCAGGGCTTCCTTCCGGCCCAGCCGGGGCAGATGGTGACCCCAGAGGGGGAAGTGGTGGGCAAGCACGACGGGCTGATGTATTACACCCTTGGCCAGCGCCGGGGCCTTGGCATTGGCGGCCGGGGGGACGGGCGCAGCTTCTTCGTGGTGGATAAGGATTTGAAGCATAACCGCCTCATCGTGGCCCAGGGGGAGGATCATCCCCTTTTGTACAGCCGGGCGGCCCTGGCAGATCAGGCCACCTTTGTGTGCGATCCCCTGCCGGAAAACACCCCGGTGCACCTGACGGCCAAGTTCCGCTACCGCCAGGCGGATCAAGGCTGCACTGTCACCAAAGCGGGCGATCATCTGCACTTTGTCTTTGATGAACCCCAGCGTGCCGTCACCCCCGGCCAAAGCGCCGTTTTGTACGACGGCAATATCTGCCTTGGCGGCGGCATTATCGACAGCGTGGAAAGGTAAAGGAAATATTTTTTCTAAGGACAGGGGAAACCCTGTCTTTTTTATACAAAATTTTTCCTTTTATGAAAGGAATGGAGGTTTGGTTCGTCTATTATATGGAGAACGTTCTCACAAAGGAAAAATGCGGAGGTGAAAAGGCAATGGTGGAGGAGGCCCTGTGGCAGGAAACAGCCCGGCAAATGATGACCATGCTGTATAAACTGGCATGGAGCCTGGTTCGCTCCGATGCGGATGCCCAGGATGCGGTGCAGCAGGCATTGCTTCGCTGCTGGGAAAGGCGGCAGCATATACGCCCCGATGCCATCCGCACTTATTTTTCACGGGCGGTAATCAATGTATGTCGGGATATGCTCAGAAAGCAAAAACGGGTGATTCAGGTGGCGGATTTTTCGGCCTTTTCCCTGCCCCGGCAAAAGGATGACCATGCCGTGATGCAAGCAATTCATTCCTTGCCGGAAAACCTGCGCCTGCCGCTGTACCTGAAATATTTACAGGGGCTTTCGGAAAAGGAAGGGGCACGGGTGCTGCACCTGACGGTACCGGCCTTCCGCAGCCGCTTGCACCGGGCCCGAAAGCAACTGAGTGTATTGCTGGAAAAGGAGGTGGAACTGGGATGAAGGAAAAAATTGTGCTGGATGAAAGCATCCTTTCCGCATCCGTTCCCGGCCCTTCCGATGCCGCAATGGAAAGCATGGAGCGTTGGATGCGCTCCCTGCCTCGAAAGGAGAACGTGTATATGAAGAAAAAAATGAGCGTGGCCCTTGTGCTGGCGCTGGTTTTGGTGATGCTGGCCATCACCGGGCTGGCCATCAGTTTAACGCTGGAAGATGTGTGGCAGCAATCCTTTGAAAAAATGAATACCTCCGGCCATGTGAACACCATATCCCATCCCAAGGAGGGGGATATGCCGGTGGAGGAAGCCATGGAGATTGCCAAAGATGCCCTGCAGGAAAAATATGGCCTGACGGAAGCACAGTTTGCCAATTTGGGGGTGTATCCCATGTTCCTGGCCCGGGGCTGGGATGGCCAGACGGCGGATTACCCGGCCAGGTGGGAAGTGTATTACAGTTCCCAGCAGGGAAAGCAGCTGGAATTTTTGCAATATCAGGCGGAACCCATGGGAGACTACCTGGTGTATATCAATGCCGAAACCGGGGAAGTGACTTATTGTAACTGGTATACCGATACCTTCTGGCAAAACGCCCAGCAAATCTGGGATGCAGGGAATTGCGAAGAAGTGTATCAGGAATATCTTTCTTCTTCTTTCTATTTCCTGCCGTTTTCTCAGCAAACCCATTGGGAGGAACAATTGGCGGCCAAGGGATTTTCCCTGATCCCGGAAGAAGAAAAATACGCCCGCCTGCTGCAAAATGTAGCGATCCGGCAGTCTTTTGCCCCGGTAGATACTTTTTTACAGGATACGGATGCCCAGGTAAGGGCGGCCTATGCGGCTTTGGAAGAAACCTATGGCTTGGAAAAAGAAATGCTGCAAAAAGCTGCGTATCTGGCCACTAAACCGGGCTGGAACACCGGCACGGATGATGTGTGCATTGCCTATCGGTATGCCCAGGAAGAATGGCTGAGGTCATTGGGGCAGATGAAGCAGGAAACCTATCTTCTGTTCAGTTATGCCAAGCAACTGGGTTCCTTCCTGGTCAGTTTCCGGCCGGGGACGGAGGAAGTGGTGAATATTGTATGGCAGCCCTGGAAAAAGGAAACTGAGGATGGGAATGTAGTGGAAGGAAAGCTGCTGGAAAAGGAAAACTGGAATGTGGAAGATTTCCGGGCTTTTGATGCAGCGGTTACCCAGCTGGAGAAAGCCCTGCAGCGCATGGAGGAGGCTGGACGGCCTGCGGCGGAGAAAGAGGCCGTAACGCAAGATTATATTTTGCAGCTGGGAGGCGACCCGGACATCTATGAACCCCTGCCGGAAGAAAAGCGGCAAGTGGATTGGTTTGATGAAACGTTCCCGGATGATGAAATGCAAAAAACGGATGTGCAGGCCCTGCAGGCGCAGTATGGCTATGATATGCGTTTCTGGCCCCTGGAAGTGCAAGCAACCGTGGGCGGAGATTTTTCCGTTCCCAGGCCCGGGGAAATGACACGGGAGGAAGCGGTGCAGTTTGCGGTGGAGGCCGTGATAGCCGCCGAGGGGGAAGAAGCCCTGACGAAATTGGGGGATTATGTGGTGGGCTGCCAGCTGCACCGGTATGAAAACAATGGGGAAGTGCTGTTCTGGCGCATCTTTATTACCGATGATGTGCGGAAAATGGAGCAGGGCTGGCGCATTGATTTCTTCCTTCGGGATGGCAAGGTGGCCGTTGAACCCATGGTGTATCCCATCACGGAGGAAACCAACGGATAAAAAAAGAACCTGCTGTGCAAAAAATGCATAGCAGGTTTTGGTTTTACAGAAAGCGGCTGATCAGGATCACGCTTGCCACCAGCACCGCCATGGAAAGCAGGGACAGCCAATCGTTCCTTTGCATTTTCAGAATGTGCAGCCGGGTGCGGCCCTTGCCGCCGTGGTAGCATCTTGCTTCCATGGCCATGGCCAAATCCCCGGCCCGGCGGAAGGCGCTGACGAACAGGGGCACCAGCAGCGGCACCATGGCCTTGGCCCTTGCCATCAGGTTGCCGGATTCAAAATCCGCGCCTCTGGCGGACTGGGCTTTCATGATTTTATCCGCTTCTTCCAAAAGGGTGGGGATGAAGCGCAGGGCGATGGTCATCATCATGGCCATTTCATGGGCCGGGAAGCGAAGCTTGGAAAGGGGGCTCAACAGCCTTTCCAGCCCGTCCGTCAATGTGACGGGGGCGGTGGTGAGGGTGAGCAGGCTGGAAAACATCACCAGCAGTATCAGCCGAAGGCCGTAATGGATGGCGGTGACCAGCGCCTCTTTGGTGATCTTCGCAAAGCCGATATCCAATAACACCGTTTCCCCGGGCAGGAAAAACAGGTTCAATATTACCGTGAAAATAAGGATGAACCGAAGGGGCTTGATGCCCTTTAGCAGCATCTTGAAAGGCACATTGGAAAGATGGGCTGCCCACACAAGGTACAGGGCCACCGGCAGGAATGCCAGCGAGGTGCTTGCCATGAACACCGCCACAATGGCTGCCACCAGCAGAATGATTTTCACCCGGGGGTCCAGGCTGTGGACGGTGCTTTTCACCGGGTAATACTGGCCCAGCGTAATATCACTCAGCATGTTCATTTCCCCCTTTCCACAGGTTCAAAAGGGCGGAAAGCATTTCCTCTTCGTCATACAGCCCATCCGGCAGGGAAAGGCCGGCTTTTTTCAGTTCGTTGTTCAATTTGCAAATCACCGGCACATCCAGCCCCATGTTTTCCAGCGCATCCGCATGGAGGAAAATTTCCTCCGGGGTGCCTTCCATGGCCACGGTGCCTTTTTGCATCACCACGGCCCGTGTGGCAAACCGGGCCACATCATCCATGGAGTGGGAAATCATCACGATGGTGGTGCCGCCTTGGTGCAGGGATTGAATGAGGGAAAGCATATCTTCCCGGCTCATGGGGTCCAGCCCGGCGGCGGGCTCATCCAGTACCAGCACTTCCGGCCGCATGGCCAATACCCCGGCCATGGCCACCCTTCGCATCTGGCCGCCGGAAAGCTCAAAGGGGGATTTTTCCTTGAATTCTTCATAGGGCAGGCCCACCTTTTCCAGGGCCTCCTGCACCCGTTCTTTGATTTCCGTTTCGTTCAGGCCCAGGTTTTTCGGGCCAAAGCCCACGTCTTTTTCCACCGTTTCTTCAAACAATTGATGTTCCGGGTATTGGAATACCAGGCCCACCTTCTGCCGCAGGGCCTTTTTGCTGTAGCCCGGGGCGTTGATATCTTCCCCGTCGATCAGCACCTGCCCGGCGGTGGGCTTCAAAAGGCCGTTGATGTGCTGGGCCAGGGTGGATTTGCCGCTGCCGGTGTGGCCGATCAGGGCCAGAAACTCCCCGGAGCGGATGGTGAAATGCACGTTCTCAATGGCGGTGGATTGGAAGGGGCTGCCGCTTTGATAGGTATGGGTTACGCCATGGAAGGTGATTTGCACAGCCCTGCCACCTCCTTTACCATTTCATCCACCGTTAAAATGCCTGCGGGCAGCGGCATGCCCTCTTTCCGCAGGGCATGGGCCAGCCGGGCCACCGGCGGCGCATCCAGCCGCAGGGATTGCATTTTTTCCGGGTCTGCAAACACATCCCGGGGGCTGCCCTGCATCACAATTTGCCCTTTTTCCATCACAAACACCTGCTGGCAACGGGCGGCCTCTTCCATGAAGTGGGTGATCCACACCACGGTGATGCCCTTTTCCCGGTTCAGTTTCTGCACGGCGGAAAATACTTCCTTGCGGCCCTTGGGATCCAGCATGGCGGTG
>JAZUQI010000292.1:0-8399 GCA_045605625.1 Clostridia bacterium | reverse complement strand
CGATAACTGCGTGGCCACGCCTGCCTGCAAGGATGCCACCACCGGCCTCAAACCCTTTGGCCGGGAAGCTGTGCGGGAAATGCAGAAAATGAAAATGGCGGTGGACGTATCCCACCTGAATGAAAAGGGCTTTTATGAACTATTGGAAATGGGCGTGGTGCCCCTGGCCAGCCATTCCTGCTGCCGGGCGCTGTGCGACCATGTGCGGAACCTGACGGATGACCAGCTGAAGGCCCTGTTTTCTGCCGGGGGCTATGTGGGGGTGAATTTCTATCCCTGCTTTTTGCGGCAGGAAGGGAAGGCGGCCCTTTCGGATGTGTGCGACCATGTGGTGCACATGCTGGAAATGGGCGGCGAAAACCAGATTGGCTTTGGCAGCGATTTTGACGGCATTGAAGTGAAGCCGGAAGGGCTGCAGGGGCCCCAGGATTTTCCCGGACTATTGGATGCCCTGCGCAAACGGGGCCTGGATGAAACTTTGATCCGGAAAATAAGCGGCGAAAACCTGCTCAGGTATTACCGGCAGATTGGATAAAAGGAGCGATACAGATGATTGGCATCATTGGCGCAATGGATGCAGAAGTGCAGCTTTTGACGGTGCAGATGGAAAACATCCGGGAAGAAAAGATTGGCTTTGCCCGTTTTTATTTGGGGCAGCTGTTTGGAAAGGATTGTGTGGTGGGCCGCTGCGGCGTGGGCAAAGTGCATGCCGCCATGTGCGCCCAGAGCATGATTTTAACCTGGCATCCCGATGTGATTGTGAATATCGGCGTGGCCGGGGCCTTGGTGGATGAACTGAAGGTGGGGGATATTGTGGTGGCGGAAAGCGCCGTGCAGCACGATATGGATACCACCCCGGTGGGAGACCCCATGGGCCTGATTTCCGGCATCAATATCGTCCATATTCCCACGGATAAGGCTGTAACGGCGGCCCTGTGGCAGGCGGCGGAACGGCTGGGCTACAAGCCCCTCAGGGCCAACGTGGCCACCGGGGATCAGTTCGTGGCCAGCCTGGAAAAGAAATATGACCTGGCCCGGCAGTTCGGGGCCGCTTCCTGTGATATGGAAGGGGGCGCCATTGCCCAGGTGTGCTATGAAATGCAGGTGCCCTTCGGGGAATACCGGGGCATTTCCGATGAAACCCATGACACCGGAAGGGAATACCTTTTGAACATGCAGGATGCAGCCCAGGCTTCGGCCCGGCTGATTTGCGAATTTGTGAAAGAATGGGAGAGGTGAACACCATGAATAAGTGGGACAAGCGTTTTATGGAAATGGCCCGGCTGATTGCCACCTGGACCAGTTGCTACGCCCCCGGAAGGGCCATTGGTGCGGTGATTGTGAAGGATAAGCGCATCATGACCACCGGCTATAACGGGGCCCCTGCCGGCATGAAAACCTGCCGGGAAAAGGGGGAATGCCTGCGGCGGAAGCTGGGCATTGAAAGCGGCACCCGGCACGAAGTGTGCTACGCCGCCCATGCGGAGGAAAACGCCATTTTGCAGGCGGCCAAGCTGGGCATCAGCATTGATGGGGCCACCCTGTATTGCACCCACCAGCCCTGCTCCATCTGCGCTAAAATGATCGTCAACGCCGGTATCAAACGGGTGGTGTACGAACAGGGCTACCCGGATGCCTTCTCCCTGGAAATTTTCGGCGAAACCGGCGTAGCACTGGAAAAATACGTGGAGGAAGAAGCATGAAACGGTTTATTGCCTTGCTGATGGCTTTTGTGTGCCTGATGGCATCGGTGTCTGCGCTGGCGGAAACGCCAAACCCCATTCCGGTATTGAAGCCGGAAGAAATCACCCCCACCCCCAAGGGCATTCATCATTATATGCTGATCTGCATCGATTCCTGGGCGGCAGATCTTTCCAAAGTGGGGAACCATACCGACGGCATGGTGCTGGTAACGGTGGATGAATATGCCGGCCGGGTGATGCTGACCAGCTTTATCCGGGATATGCTCATTCAGCGGCCGGACGGGGATTTTGGCCGGCTGAACAACGTGATGGATTATTTCGGCCGGGGCCAGAAGGGGATTGAGGCCCTGATTACCACACTGAACACCCACTTTGATTTGGAAATTGAAAAGTACATCGTGGTGGATTTTCGGCAGGTGGAAAACATCATCAACGCCATCGGCGGCGTGGATATTGAAATCACCGCCCGGGAGGCCAATTACCTGCGGAATTACCCCCTGTCCGCTTCGTCCACCACCCCGGCCCTGTCCGGCGGCGGCACGTATCATTTTTCCGGCCATGCGGCGGTGATCTATATGCGGATGCGGAAGATCGTCAACATCGAAGGGGAAACCCAGGATGTGGGCCGTACCCGCCGGGCCCGCACCGTTTTGACCAATATTGCGGACAGCCTGAAGGATATCACCTATGATGAGGCCGTGGCCCTGTTGGACGTGATTCTGGAAAACACCGTGCTTACCAACATGACCGCTGCCGAAACCATGGAGGCCATGAACATGGCCCTGAAACTGAAGGGCACGGAAATTGAATCCATCCGCATGCCCATTGACGGCACCTTTGAACCCATGCCGGTTTCCAGCATGGCCACCCAGCAGATTGATTATCTTGTGAACCGGGAAGCGCTGCACGATTTTCTGGTGGATCCTTTTGTGGTGATGCAGTGATGAAGATAAAAGCAGTTGTATTTGATATGGATGGCTTGCTGATGGACAGCGAATGGCTGGGCATTGAGGCCATACACGTATGCGCCGGGATGCAGGGCGTGGATGTGCCGGATGAAATCAGCAAGCAATGCATCGGCATCACTTCCAAGGCCAGCAGCGCCCTGCTCAATGGCTATTATCCCACGCTGGATACCGGAAAACTGTTTCAGGATTTTGCGGTGTTCATGCACGGCAAGGCGGAAAAAGGGGAAATCCCTTTGAAAAAAGGGGCGGCAAAGCTTTTGCGCTTTTTGCAGGAAAGAAAAATCCCGGCGGCGGTGGCCTCTTCCAGCAAACTGGAAACCATTCAGCTGTATATGAACAGCGTGGGGATGACCGAATATTTTCAGGTGCTGCTTTCCGCTACGGGTATGCCCTCCAAACCGGCGCCGGATGTGTTTTTGCTGGCGGCGGAAAAATTGGGGGTGCAGCCGGAAGAATGCCTTGTGCTGGAGGATAGCTATAACGGCGTAAAGGCCGGCCGGGCTGCCGGCATGCAGGTGTGCATGGTGCCGGATGTGCTGCCCTATGTGGCGGAACTGGCCCCTTATGTGGATCATGTGCTGCCGGATTTGGAACAAGTGATGGAGCTGATAAACGAATGAATGCGGCCATTGTGTGCGTGGGAAAGCTGCGGGAAAAATACTATGCCGGGGCGGCGGAGGAATACCTGAAACGGCTGTCCCGGTTCGGCAAAACGGAAGTGGTGGAGCTGCCGGATTTGCCGGAGCCCCAGAACGCCTCGGATGCGGACCGGAAAAAGATTATGGACCGGGAAGGGGAGAGCATCCTAAAAGCCTTGAAACCCGGCGATCACGTGACGGCCATGTGCATCAACGCCCCCCAGTTCACCAGCGAACAATTTGCGGAAAAACTGCGGCAGGGGGATATGCGCGGCGGTCGGCAGGTGTTTGTGATCGGCGGTTCGCTGGGGTTATCCAAGGCGGTTTTGCAGCGGGCGGATGATACCCTGTCCCTCTCCAAAATGACCTTTCCCCATCAGCTGGCCCGGGTGCTGCTATTGGAGCAATTGTACCGGGGCTGCAAAATCAACGCAGGTGAAAAATATCATAAGTAAAAGAACAGGCTTGGAGAAATTCCAAGCCTTTTTTTGCATGGATGAATGCATCATCCGTTGCCTTCGCCGGGCAGGTTGCCATCGGTGTAGAGAATTTTTTCCGTCCATGCGTGCACCACGCAGGTGTAAAATTCGGTGCCGTCGGTGTAATACACCAGGTTGTAATGGGGCGTTTCAAAGGGGCCGCCTGCCCCTGCTTCCGTATAGGAAACGGAAACACGCACAATGTTGGCAGAGCTGAAATCCGGGTATTTGCCGCTCAGCGTGCGATCGGCAATGGCCCGGGCCCGGTCCGGCCCGATATCCACTTTGCTTTCGTATACCGGTTCCGGCGTGGGCGTGGCGTAATCAATTTCCGTATTGGCATAATCCAGCACATCCGTGTGGTACAGAACCTGGCCGTCGGAGGCCTGCAGGATGCAGGTGTAGGCGTATTGATCGTCCGCATAATAATTCAGGCGGTACACCGGCCCTTCATAGGCGGGCATTTTATTGTAGCGGTTGCTTTCCACTTTGTAGCTGCGGCCCCCGAAACCGCCGTACTGTTCCTTCAGGAAAGCATCGGCCCGGGAACGGATTTGCGAGGGGGTCAGTTCGCCCTTTATAGGGGCCGGGGTGGCCTTTTTTGGCTGTTCGTGGGTGACGGTCTGGGCAAACTGGGTATAATCGGCGGTGAATTCCGTCTGGCCGGTGAGGGCGTTGATCAGCACATAGTACAGGTATTTGCCGTCCTTGAAATAGGCAAATTCATACACCGGGTCGGTGCTGCCCCGAAGGGAAACGGCCTTATCCGCCTTTACTGTCATTTGCCCGATGTTCTTCACCTGATAGGCCTTTTTCAGGGCATCGTTTGCCAGGGAACGGGCTTTGCTGGCGGAAATATGCTTGCTTTCATCCAGCGGCGGAATGGGGGTGGGGGACGGCGTGGGCATGGGATCGTTCAGATGTTCCTCATACCGCCAGTTATCTTCGCTGTCCCAGTACTGGGCCAAACCGCAGATCACATCGCTGTAAAACACATAGCCATCCTGGCCGTTATAGCTTACCCGTACATATTTATCCGATAAGCCGCCGTCCAGTTCGGTTCCGGCAGGAATATGGGCCAGCACCTTGGATAAACGGCTGCCGGCAGCATACAGCGAAGCGCCGCCGGAACCGGCATACACCGTGCCCCTGGTGAAATTATCGATGGGCCGGGTATAATACATGGTGCCGGTTTCCTTGCTGACGGAAATGGAGGAGGCAGGCGTCCAGTAGGTTCGCCCTTTCCAGATGACCTGGGCCCAGGCCATGCCGTGGCTTTGATAGCCCTTCTGCACCACCGGCAGCTTTTCGCCGGGGTCGATGGAGAAGGTGTTTTTCAGGTTGCCGGTCAGGTTGCCGGTGGGTTCTGCATAGGTGGGCAGGGAGCCGGAAGGCACCGTGCACAAATAATACGTGGCGTGATAGGAAACCAGGGGATTATCCGGTTCTTTCAGGCTGTCCCCGGTGATTTGCAGGCTTTCGGCCGGTACATAGCCCGTATAGACGGAATCTACCTGCACCTTGCACCAGCTGCCTTCCGTATACAGCACTTTCATTTCCATGCCCTTTTGCAGGGTGGCCAGCTTTTCGGAGGATTTGCTGGGATGCTCATACAGGGGCTGGTTGCCGGCCGCAATGCCGGTGACGTTGTAATAGCGGGTGGTTTGCTGGGGCGTGGTAAACTGATCCTCAATGCGCTTGGTGAGGATATAGCCCGTCACTTCTTTTCCTTCCAGGTCGGTGCAGGAAACCTTTGTCCAGTCATCTTCCACTTTCAGGATGGTGAGGGGCTGGTTCGTGGAAAGAATGGCCAGAATGCTACCGTTATCCGAAGCGGTTTTGCGCACATACACCGCCCCGTTGCCATCGGGATACAGTTCCTTCCCTTCGGCTGTTTTGGTCAGGTTCAGAAAATGGGTTTGCACATAGCCCGTAACGCCCTGATAGGTGATCTGGCTCCACACATCATCGGTTTGTTCCAGGTAGGTAACGGTGGCGTGGTTGGGCACTTGCTTGAGGGGAGCGGCTTTGGTGCTGGGCTTGGCCCGCATATTCAGCCAGCCGCCCGGGGTTTGCACTTTGGCCTGATCTGCCAGGGCGTTGCCGCACAATAACATACAGAAAACAACAAAACAGAGGATTTTTTTCATTTTTGCTTTGCACCTCCTTGGCGTGATTTCCGGGTACAAAACCATTATATTACAAAAGTGTTACAAAAAGCAAGAAAAAGAGGGCTTTACACTTGTAACAATTCCCAATCAAAAAGCTGCAAGCCCGAAAGGGGACTTGCAGCCAGTGATTTTTTTGTTTTGAAAGGGAATCAGCCTTTTACGCCGCCCAGCACCATGCCCGTCACGAAGTAACGCTGCAGGAAGGGGTATACCACCAGAATGGGCAGGGCAGAGACCACAGTGATGGCGCAGCGGATGGTGATGGGGGTGGATTTGGCAGCGGCCTGATTGGCCAAAGCGTCCACGGATGCGTTGGCCGCATTGGCGGTGTTCATGGAGGTGGCCAGCTTCACCTTCAGCAGGTACTGCAAGGTGTGCAGGTACTTTTTGCCGCCGTTATACAGCTGGGTATCGAACCACTGGTTCCAGCTGCCTACAGCCACGAACAGGGCCACCGTGGCCAGCACCGGCGTGCACAGGGGGAAGATGATTTGCCAGAAAATGCGCATATCGTTGGCACCATCAATTCGGGCGGATTCCACCAGGGCTTCCGGAAGGCCGGTGATGTAGGTGCGGATAACGATCATGTTAAAGCAGGAGAACATGGTGGGAATGATGTACACCCAGAAGGTTTTGCTCAGCTTCAGCGTTTTGGAAATCAGCAGGTAGTTGGGAATCAGGCCGGCGTTGACATACATGGTTAAAACCACGGCCAGCGTGATGAACTTGCGCAGCACGAATTCCCTCCGGCTGAGGGCAAAGGCCAGCATGGAAGTGAACAACAGGTTCAGCAGGGTGGTGATCACCGTGCGGGCCACGGAAATGCCGAAGGCATTCCAGGTCAGCTTATCCCCCAGCAGGGTGCGATAGGCTTCGGCGCTGAACTTTCGGGGCCACAGGCCGATGCCGCCGCGCACAGCATCGATACCATCATTGAAAGAGATGGCTACGGTGTTGATAACGGGGAACAGGGTGACAAACATCAAAACGCACAGGAAAATGGTGTTGACAATCGGGAAAGCGATATCCCGCTGCATGGGTTTCTTTACTTTTTTTGCTTTCATTGAAACAGTAGTCACAGGATATCCCTCCTTTACAGCAGAGTGTCTTCATCCAGTTTCTTTGCCACAAAGTTGGCAGAGAACAGCAGGATGATGCCAATCACGCTCTTAAACATACCAGCCGCAATGGCACGGCCGTATTTGTTGTTCTGGATACCGTATTCCAGCACAAATACGTCGATGGTCTGTGAAAAATCGTACACTTGTTTGTTGCCCAGCAGGTACTGGATTTCGAAACCGGCTTCCATCAGGTGGCCGATGTTCATAATCATCAACACCACGAAAGTGGATTTGATGCCGGGCAGGGTCACGTGCAGAATGCGCTGGAAACGGCCTGCGCCGTCAATGGCAGCGGGTTCATACAGCGTGGGGTCAATGGAGGTCATGGTGGAGATATAGATGATGGAGTTCCAGCCTACTTCTTTCCAGATGTTGATGATGCCAACCAGGAACCAGAAGTATTTGCCTTCACCCAGCCACCAGATGGGCTTATCGATGATGCCCAGAGACATCAGCATCTGATTGATGGGGCCATCGGAAACGAACATGTTTTGAGCCATGCCCACAACGATAACCATGCTCAGGAAGTGGGGCAGGTAAGTAACCGTCTGCACCGTACGCTTGAAAGAGCGGTTGCGCACTTCGTTGAGCAGGATGGCCAGCAAAATGGAGGCCAACGTGCCGAACACCAGGTTAATGAGGCTCATGGCCAGGGTATTACGGAAACCCAGCCAGAAGTATTTTTCTTTGAACAACCACTGGAAATTGCCAAGACCGATGTAATCCGCCCCCTTTTTGATGGTGGACAGATCCAGGTTCTGGAAGGCATAACGCCAGCCCCACAGGGGGTAGTAATTGAAGAGAAGTACATACAGAAGAATGGGCACAGACATGACCAACAGCCATTTCTGGTCCCAAAGAATTTTGCCCAGTTTCCGCTTCTTGGGTTTCAAAAGCGGTGTAGTGTTTTGAACTGCCCTGTTCACAGTTTTGTCCCCCTTCCAAAAAACCATGGGGAGAGACGAATCTCTCCCCACAGTCCGAAAGAATCGAATTATTTGGTAGCCAGTTCAACCAGCTTGGTCACTTCGTTCTGCATGAAATCAGCATAGATATCGCAGTAGGGAGTGATTTCGGCCACGAAAGCGGCCCAGTTGGCATCGAATTCAGCATCGTCAGCGCTCATGATGATCTTGGGCAGCTGCTGATCCTGGATCAGATTGAACTTATCGTAGTCATCCTGGATGGGGGTCTTGTCGATCTGCCAAGCTTCGCCCCAGGGAGCCAGTTCGCAGGGAGCATTGAAGAAATCAGCCCACTTGCCATAGCCGTAAGCGGCCAGGAAAGCCTTGTCATAGTCGCTCATGTTGAGCTGCAGG
>JAZUQI010000291.1:0-4833 GCA_045605625.1 Clostridia bacterium | reverse complement strand
CCCCATCCGATGGGGATCCATTTTCACGTCCGTCAGCCAATGGATCAAATTGCCGCCGCCGTTGTAGCAAGGCTTCATGTAAGAAAGGCGGAAGGCCATTTTCCCCACATCCAGCCCATGCAGCACCGTTTTCCAGGTTTTTCCCTGATCTTTGGAAAGGTAAATGGCACCGCCGCCTTTGCGGTGAATGGTGGCGGTTATCAAAAGGCCGTGCCGGGCATCTGCCGCCGAAAAGCCCCAGTCGCCCTTTTCCGGGGTGATATCTTCCATCTCCCCAAGGCCCTGTTTCCCAAGGGCATACCGGGCCAGCCTGCCGCTGCTGCAATCGCCGCTGTCGCAGGAATAGCCCCGTTCCACATTCTGGCTTCGGGGGCCGTTGGCGGAAAAGGAAACATACAAATAATCTTTGTCCCAGGTGCAGCGCTGGGCCACCAGCCCATGCATTTTACTGCCTTCCACCTGCGCATATTCCGGCTGATTGACCGGGGAAAAGGAAGCGCCCCCATCCGTGGAAACATACAGGCTGTTTCCCCTTTTGTCCCCCTGGGCCTGTTTTAGCCCTTCCGTGCCCACGATCACCATGCCGCCAAGGACGCTTACAAAGGTGCAGGCCGTTTCCGGGAAAGCTTCCACCTGCTGCCAGGTTGCCCCCTCGTCATCGCTTGTCCACAATCCCTCCAGCTGGCTGGCCAGCCACAGCCGCTTTCCATCGAACCACAAGCGTTCCCCAGCCCCTCTGCCGTGGAGATTGCCATGGGCGAATACCGGTAGTTCCCATTTGCGGAAACAATTCCCATAATCTTCGGATACGGTGATGCAGCCCTTGCTGTCCTTTCCCCAGGAGCCGCTGACCACAAATAATTTCCCCGGTTCCTTTTCCGAAAGCGCCGCCGAAATGGGGCAGGTTTCCCTTAAATCCTTTTCGCTCACCCCGTCAATCAGGCTGACCCACCTTTGGGCATCGTAATCAAAGCGATACATGCCCCCGATATCCGTGCGGCAATACATCACATTTTTGTCCGCCGGATGAAAGAAAAACCCCGTCACATAACCGCCGCCCCCGATGGGCAAGTGGCGGTATTGATAGGCAATGGATGGCATCATAGCAAAAAATTCCTTTCTGCATAGAAATATATTTTGTCCCTTTGAAAAGATTATACCACATTCTTGCCCCCAAAGTATACGCCGCTTTGTGCCAAAAAGAAAAGGAGCCGTGCAAAAACGGCTCCAATTTGCTTCACTCGGCTGGGGTAATTTCCGGCAAAGCGTTGGTTTGTTCCTTCGGCAGGATCTTTTCCAGAATCCAGTTGACGGTTTCTTCATCGTATTGCAGATACACTTCATCGTACACAATGGGCTGCCATTCCGGCACCTCCCGGAAAGCAAGCCTCGCCTTCTGCCACAAAACGCCGTCCGCCGTGCGGTACATATAGCTTTGGGAGGATGCCTTTCCCTCCGGGGTTCCATAAAAATTCAGCTCGTAATTTTTCCTCTGCAAATCATTCCAGAAATAATAGGTTTCCATCTTTTCGGATGCTTTGGGAATTTCATCCCCCTTCTGCCAAATCAGCCGCCGGTTCTCTCCCCGGCCCACATAACAGGCGTCCAGTTCATCAAAATCTTCTGCTTCCATTTCAAAAAACGGCTGGTTCTGGGCCGGGTGCTGGGTGTATTGCTTCAGGAAATTGGCCTGCAAAACAAATTCCATAACCCTTTCCCCGTTTTCTTCTTTCCTTTCATGGATGTTCATGTAGCTGATCAGGTTGCTGTTCTGATAATCCACCGTGCAAACCACACGGCCATCCTCCAGCTGGGAAAGGCGCACGTCGTATTCCTCCGGGCTTACGTCCACCTGTATCCGGGCCACCTTGGAAAAGCCCAGCAGCAACAAATATACCACCACCACGCCAATTCCAATGCCCAGCAGCACTTTTTTCAGGGTGCTTTTCTTCTTTTTCCGCTGCATTTCCTTGGCCAGGCTGTCAAAAGCCGCCTGCTGTGCCTTTTGCTCCGCTTCGTTCATTTGCGGCAGCGTTTTTTGCATGGCTTCGTAATACCCGGCGCACTTTTCGCATTCCGATAGATGATTCTGTACCAAATCCTGGCTTCCTTTCGCCGCAGCGCCATCCAGGCATAAAGGGATAAGGTCTCTGACAACCTCACAATGTTCATTCATGTTCCGTGTCTCCTTTCAATGCTTCCGTCAGCATCATCCGGGCCCGGTGATAGGTAACCCGTGCCCAGGCATCGCTTTTGCCGAATAATTCGCCGATCTGCTGATGGCTGATATCGCAAAAGGTGCGCAAGGTGAATACTTCCCGGTACGGCTCCGGCAGCCGATGCAGGGCCTTCTGGGCGGTCATCGCCATGTCCTTATCCGCCAATGCTTCGGAAAAATCATCCGTTTCTTCCGTTGGAAACAGGGCCGCAGGAATATCTTTTCGTTTTCTCAGTTCTGTGTAATACAGCCGTTTGGCAATGGCGCAAAGCCATGTGGCCACGTTGGCTTCGCCCCGGAAATGCTTCCATTGCTTTATGGCCTGCAAAAAGGTTTCCTGGGTCAATTCCTCCGCCAGATCCCTGTGGTGGCACAGGCGGAACAAAAACCCATACACCTGATCCCGGTACATTTCATACAATCCTTGCATGTCCGGCACGTTCCTATCACCTCCTTTCACTTAATCTGTTGCACGAAACCAAAAAACGTTACAATGCTTTCAAAAAATATTTCAAAAAAGCCCTCTTTTGCAAGAAGGCTAAAAAAATTATCCCAAAGGCATATATCGGGGGTTTTGTTGCAATCTTGCCTTATGAAACAGTTCCCCCACTGCATCCTGATAGGCGTCGGGTTTATTGGCTTTCAGGGCTTCCCGCAGGTATTTGCCCGGCACATCCAGGCAGCAAGCAAAATACTTGAGAAACACATGCATCCGCCCCACCGCCGTTACCGGAGGCCACTTTTGCATGTATGCCCGAAACAGCACATCATGGAAATGGGCAATATCTTCCATTTGCAGGGCCTTGCCCCCTTGCAGCGGACGAAGCATGGCCGGGTTGGACAGCAGCCCCCGGCCCAGCATCACCCCGGACAGGCCGGGAAAATCCCTTTCCAGCCGCTGCAGGTCCTGGGCTTCAAACACATCCCCATTGTAAATCACCGGGCAGCGCAGGGTTTCCAGGGCCATGGTCAATGCTTCCAGGTGGGGCTCGCCCCGGTAAAGCTGGGAACGGGTTCTGGGATGCAAAATCAGTTCATGGATGGGATACCGGGTAAAAATCGGCAAAATGCGCCGAAATTCCGCCGCATCCTCAAACCCAATGCGGGTTTTGATGGAAACAGGCAGGGAGGTATTGGCATACACGGCATCCAGAAACCGCTGCAAATCATCCGGATCCTTCAGCATGGCAGAGCCTTTCCCCTTGCCGGTCACCGTGCCGGATGGGCAGCCCAGGTTCAGGTTCACTTCCCCGTACCCCATCTCCCGAAAATCCCCGGCAGCAGCCAGAAAGCAAACCGGATCCCGGGCCAGAATCTGGGGCACGGCAAATAGCCCGGCATTTTGCGCCGGGGAAATATCAAATAATTCCCTGCTTGTATAGGAAACCGGCACGGAAGGGCTGACGAAGGGCATGAAATACTTCTCCACGCCGCCAAAACACGCCTGATACGCCTGCCGGAAAACGGCGTCCGTTATGCCCTCCATGGGCGCAAAATAGATGCGCATCCCGTGGCCTCCCTTCCCCATTTTTCGCTATATTATACCACGCAGGGCCCACAATCTGCAAGGCGATGCGGCCGGGATATTCAGGTGCTTGCCCTGCATATTCTTTCCTGCTTTCATGAAAAATCCATCCGGTTTCCGCTCATTTCCACACTTGCCACAAATTACAATAAAGAAGGATATTTTTGTCCCAAATTAGGAGATTAAATGCATTGTTTAACCAATTTGTGATTGTTTATAATAGATTTACAGTCAAATGAATCAATTTTTATGCAATTTGTTCAGGTAAACCAGGAAAAATAGGCTTCTCTACTGACAAACAGGAGGTATGCGTATGCAACGAAAGCGCATCAGCCCCAGACAAATGCGGTCTTACAAGGAATTTTTGCTGATTCTCCCGTTCCTGGCCGTGGTTGCCCTCTTTTCATATTTTCCCTTGTATGGGTGGATTTACGCCTTCCATGATTATCGGCCGCCCTTCCCGATTTCGGCCGATACGTTTGTGGGCTTCAAATGGTTTGCCACCATTGTGAATAACCCGGTGCGCACGGATGATATTCTGCGTGTGCTGCGCAACACCTTCGCCATGAGCGGCATCAGCCTGCTATTCTCCTGGTTCCCCATGGTGTTTGCCATTTTCCTCAATGAAATCAAATGCCGCCCCTATAAGAAATTCGTGCAGACGGTTACCACCCTGCCCAATTTCATCAGCTGGGTGCTGGTATATTCCATTGCCTTTAATGTGTTCTCCTCCACCGGTGCGGTAAACACGGTGATGATGAACCTTGGGCTGATTGATAAGCCCATTGCTTTCCTCAAGTCCAGCGAAAACATCTGGTTCAAGATGTGGCTGTGGCTTACGTGGAAAAACGCCGGCTGGGCTGCCATCATGTATCTGGCCGCCATTACCGGCATTGATGAACAGATGATTGAAGCTGCCAAAGTGGACGGCGCCACCAGAATGCAGGTTATCTGGCACATCACCATCCCCAGCATCCTCCCCACCTACTTCGTCATCGTTATGCTGAACCTGGCCAACTTCCTCTCCAACGGCATGGAACAGTACTACGTCTTCCAGAATGCTTTCAATATGGACTATATTGAAGTGCTG
>JAZUQI010000290.1:0-1752 GCA_045605625.1 Clostridia bacterium | reverse complement strand
GCAAAATTTCTTCCGGCTTCACGTCCTTCCCAAGGTCCACTACCAGGAAGCCGTAATTTTCCATCAACAGTTTCACAATATTCTTTCCGATATCGTGAATATCCCCTTCCACCGTGGCCAGCACCACCGGCCCTCTTTCCGCCGCCTGGCCCGGGCCCAGGTTTTCTTTGATCACTTCAAAGGCGCATTTGGCGGCCTCGGCGCTCATGAGCAGCTGGGGCAGATACATCTTTTTTTCTTCAAAGCCCTTCCCCACCACGTTCAGCGCCGGAATGATTTCGCCGCTCACAATTTCCAGGCCCGTTTTCTTTTCCAGCAAGGCCTTTGTGCACCGGGCGGCCTCTTCCTGCATGCCGTGGAGAATGGCCTGCTGCAGGCCCTGTTCCCCGGCCGTTTCCGCTTTTGCTGCCGGATGGGCCGTTTGGGTGATGGCAAATTCCTCCGCCGCCTGCATATAGGCAAGGCAATTTTCATCCATGCCCTTCAGGGCCATGAAAGTGCGGTAGGCCTTCATCATTTCCCCGGAATGGGGGTTCATGATGGCGGCGGACAGCCCGTTTTCCAGCGCCAGGGCGAAGAACGTGCCGTTCAGCGCATCCCGGCAGGGCAGCCCAAAGCTTACATTGGAAACCCCCAGGGAAGTGTGGCAGCCCAATTTTTCCCCAATCACCTGCACCGCTTTCAGGGTGGAAAGGGCGGCGGTATGGTCGGCGCTGATGGTCATGGCCAGGGGGTCAAAAATAATGTTCTTTTTTGCAATGCCATAGCTTTCTGCTTTTTGCAATATCTTTTCTGCAATGCGCACCCGGCCCTCCCAGGTGGAGGGAATGCCGTTTTCATCCAGCGTCAGGGCCACCACCACGCCGCCGTATTTCTTCGCCAGGGGAAATACCGCCGCCATGCTTTCTTCCTTGCCGCTGACGGAATTGATCATGGCCTTGCCGTTGGAGCACCGCAGGGCCGCTTCCATGGCCGCCGCATCGGCGGAATCAATTTGCAGGGGCAAATCCAGCACCGCCTGCAATTCCTGCACCGCCGCTTGCAGCATGTCTTTTTCGTCAATATCCGGCAGGCCCACGTTCACATCCAATACATGCACGCCCTTTGCCTGCTGCTGCACGCCCTCGTTGAGAATGTAGGCCATATCCTTTTCCCGCAGGGCCTGCTGAAACCGCTTTTTCCCCGTGGGATTGATGCGCTCTCCAATCAGCACCGGTTTATTTCCAAATTCCACCGCATCGCTGTAGGAAGAAACCACCGTTTTATTTTTATCGGCAATGGGCAGGGGCTGAAGGGCTTTCACCTGCTCCGCCACCAGCTGAATATATTCCGGGGTGGTGCCGCAGCAGCCCCCCACGATGGCAACGCCGTTTTTCGCCTGCCGGGCCACTTCCTGTGCAAATTCCGCCGCCGTCACGTCAAACACCGTTTGCCCTTCTTCCACCCTGGGCAGCCCGGCATTGGGCTGGAACAAAACCGGCACGGAAGCGTTTTCCAGAAGCTGCTCCACCACGTTTTCCAGTTGCCTGGGCCCCAGGGAGCAGTTGCACCCAATGGCATCCCCCCCCAGCCCTCCCAGCATGGCCACCATGGCCGCCGGGGAGGCGCCGGTCATCAGTTTGCCGTCCGCCCCGTACACGTTGGAAACGAACCCCGGCAAAGCGCAGTTTTCTTTGGCCGCCAGCACCGCCGCCTTGGTTTCCAGGCTGTCGTTCATGGTTTCGATCAAAATCAGATCCACGCCGCAGGCCG
>JAZUQI010000289.1:0-2427 GCA_045605625.1 Clostridia bacterium | reverse complement strand
GATGTTCGCCGCAGGCACGCAGCCGCAGGCCAAACCGCAGCTTGTACAATACCACATAGGAAACGATCAAAGCAATCAGCGCCACCAGCATGAACCAGTTGAACTCAAAATTGCCAAGGCGCACAATGAAGGTATCCCGGGCACGGGTGTAGATGATATCGGAAGATACGTCGTTGCCGCCGGACATGGCCGTGTTCATGGCCTTCACGATTACCGTGGCCGCTGCCGTGGCCAGCATGTTCATGGCGGTACCGGTAATGGTCTGGTCTGCCTTGAAATGAATGGCGGCCACCGCCAGCAGCAGGGAAAACAGCATGCCGGAAGCGGCGCTGGCAATTAAGGTAGCCAGAATCATCACCGGCGCACCACCAAATTCCAGGGGCAAGAATTTCATCACCAGGGCACCGCCCAGGGCGCCCATCACCATGATGCCTTCCAGGCCGATGTTAATCACGCCGCTGCGTTCCGAGAAACAGCCGCCCAGGGCCACCAGCAGCAAAACCGATGCGAACAAAAGGGTGTATTGCAGAAGTAAAATCATGTTTCGCTTCCTCCCTTCACGGCCTGGGGTTTCACAAGGGCCTTCGCTTCATCCTTCTTGCGCAGATAGTTCTGAATGGCAAAGCGGATAAAGCCCACGAAAGCGCACAGGAAAATAATCAGGCTGGAAATCAGGCTGGAAATCTGGGCGCAGTAATGGGTGGTATCCACGTAGCTGCCCCCCAGCGTGATATGCTGGATGAAGAAGGCGGACAAAATGGAGCCAATGGGGCTGAGGCCGCCCAGGAACGCCACCGCAATGCCGTTAAAGCCCATGCCCGGCACGGAGGAGATGGTGGTTTCCCATTCTTCAATGCCCGTCAGGTACAACAGCGCTGCGCCCATCCCGGCCAAGGCGCCGGAAATGGCCATGGTGAGGATGATGTTCCCCCGCTCCTTCATGCCGCTGTATTTGGCGGCATGGAAGTTGTAGCCGGTGGCCTTCAGTTCGTAGCCAAACTTTGTTTTGTTCAAAATCACCCACACCACAACCGCCATCAATATGGCCAGGGGAATGGCGATGGTGACGCTTTTTTCATTGCTGAACAGGCTTTGAATGCCCAGCTGGGGCAAAAGGGCGGCGGAGTTGGTGCCCCGCACCTGGATGGTGTAGGGGCTCATGGGGTTTTTCACGCCCTCCGTGCTCAGCACCATATTGGTGATATACAGCATGATCCAGTTCAGCATGATGCCGGAAATCACCACGTTCACATTGCAGAAGGTTTTCAGCGCACCGCTGATAGCCCCAAGCAGGGCCCCGGCCGCCATGGCCGCCAGCATGCACACCCACCAGGGGGCCTTGAAATACAGGGCAAAGAACAAGGCCGCACAGGCCCCGGCCACATACTGGCCCGCCGCCCCGATATTGAACATGCCCACCTTGTAGGCAAACAAAACGCTGAGGCTGCACATCAGAAGGGGCGCCGTTCTTACCAGCGTTTGGCCCAGATATTTCAGCTGGGAACGGCTGCTGGAAAACTTGAAGAAGTTTTTCAAAATTACGGTGATGGCTTCAAAGGCGCCGCTGGGCTCAATCACAAGCAGGGCAATGAACCCAATCAGCAAGCCGCCCAGAACGCACAAAAGCGATGCCAGCAGCGTCTGCACGCCTTCCCGGCGAATGAGGGAAATGCCTTTCTTTTTCATCATGCGTTCACCGCCTTCCGTCTCGCACCGGCCATGTACAGGCCCAGTTCTTCCACCGTAACTTCCTTGGGGTTGAATTCGCCAACGATTTCCCCTTCATACATTACCAGAATCCGGTCGCTGACGTTCATCACTTCATCCAGTTCGAAGCTTACCAGCAGCACTGCCTTTCCGGCATCCCGCTGGGCCACGATTTGCTGATGGATGTATTCAATGGCCCCCACGTCCAGCCCACGGGTGGGCTGCACTGCCACCAGCAGTTCCGGGTTTTTATCAATTTCCCGGGCGATGATGGCCTTTTGCTGGTTGCCGCCGGACATGCTGCGGGCCAGCGTAATGGGCCCCTGGCCGGAGCGCACGTCGTATTGTTCAATCAGCCGCTCCGCATAGCTGCGGATGGCGCTGCGCTTCAAAAAGCCCATGGGGTTAGTGAACGCCGGTTCGTAATACCGCTGCAGCACCATATTATCTTCCAGCATATAATCCAGCACCAGGCCGTGCTTATGCCGGTCTTCCGGAATATGGCTCATGCCGGAGGCAGACCGGGTGCGGATGGGCGCCTTGGTGATGTTCTTGCCGCACAGGGAAATGCTGCCGCTTTTGAGGGGCTCCAGCCCCGTTACGCCAAACACCAATTCACTCTGGCCGTTGCCGTCAATCCCGGCAATGCACACGATTTCACCCCGGCGCACGGAGAAGGATACGTTTTTCACCACATCCTGCCCATGCTGACGGGAGGCC
>JAZUQI010000288.1:0-14978 GCA_045605625.1 Clostridia bacterium | reverse complement strand
ATCCCATCCGGCAGCGAAACCGGGAAAAGGGCCTGCCCAACAATTGCCTGTCCCATGGCTTTGCCAGGTATATCGTCACCATGGCCGGCGGCTATCTGTTGGGCAAGCCCGTATCCTATCAGGCACCGGATCAGCAGGAGGCCCTTCTGCCCCTGACCCGGGCCTATGAACGCACGGATGTGGGCAGTGTGGATGCGGAACTGGCCCGCAGCGCTTCCATTTATGGCCGTGGGGTGGAAGTATTGTATGCCGATGAAAAGGCCCAGCCCCGCACTGCTGCCGTCAGCCCCGAATATGCCTTTGTGGTGTATGATGCCGCCATTTCCGTCAAGCCCCTCTTTGGCATTCGCTTTGCGGAAAAGCGAGGGGTGGATAACGTGCTGAAGGGCTACCGCATTGAAATGTACCTGCCCGATTGCGTGGCGGTGTACGAAACGCCCCAGCTTCTGTGCGCTTCCTACGGCACGCCCCAGGTAACGCCCCATTTCTTTGGCAGCGTGCCCATGATTGAATACTGGAACGGGGAAGACGAGCGGGGGGATTTTGCCCATGTATTGTCCCTGATCGATGCCTATGACCGCCTGGAAAGCGACCGGGTGAACGATAAGGAACAGTTTGTGGATGCTCTGCTGGTTATCACCGGGGCCCGGCTGGAAACGGATGAAATGGGCCGCACCCCGGCCCAGCAGCTGCGGCAGGATAAGCTTTTGTACCTGCCCGATCAGGAGGCCCAGGCATCCTACCTGGCCCGCACCCTGCCGGAAAACGATGTGGAAGTATTGCGCCAGGCTCTCAAAAGCGATATCCATAAGTTTTCCCTGGTGCCGGATCTGACGGATGAGCATTTTGCCTCCAATTCCAGCGGCGTGGCTATGAAGTTCAAGCTGCTGGGGCTGGATCACCTTATCCGCATCAAGGAACGTTGGTTCCGGGAAGCCCTTCGGGAAAGGCTGCGCCGCTTTGCCCATTTCCTGCAGGTGCAAGGGGGCAAGCCCTTGGATGCGGAAGGGGTGCAAATGGTGTTTGCCCGTTCCCTGCCCGTCAATGACCTGGAAATCAGCCAGACGGTGATGAACTACCGGGGCTTTGTGCCCGATGAAATGCTGCTTTCTCAGGTGCCTTTTGTGCAGGATGCCAGCCGCACGGCGGCCCTCCTGCAAAAGCAAGATGAAAGAAAGGAAGCAAAAATTCGTGAATGATCATCTGAACGATGCCGTGGAAGAAACCACCCTGCCGGAAACGGAAGAAAAAACGCCCCTGTCCGCCCAGATGCAGGCCTGCATTCAGAGCGCCGTGGCCGATGCCGTGGCCCAGGAAATGGCCCGGCAGAAGGCGGCTGCCCTCTCCCCGGCGGAACAGGAAAAGGCGCAGCTGGATGAAAGGGAAGCTGCCCTTTTGGCCCGGGAACAGGCCCTGGTGGAAAGGGAAATGCGCTCTTTCGCCCGGGAACAGCTTGCCCGCCGCAAGCTGCCCGAAGCTCTGCTGGACGCCCTGTGCTGCCAGAATGAGGAATGCTGCATGGAAAGCCTGAACCGGGTGGAACAGGCCTTCCGCACCGCCGTGCAGGAGGGCGTGGTGGAACGCATGCGTGGGGAAGAACCCCTGCGCGGCGAAGCTGCCCCTTTGGATGCTATGGATGATAATGCGTATTATCATGCCACCTATGTGAAATAAGGAGGAAAACGAATTATGGCAAATCAACTGATCTCCATCAAAGAACTGGCCCGTCTCACCCTGCCCCGGCTGCTGGAAAACCTGGTGTTTCCCAATCTTTGCTACCGTGACCTGGAACAGGATATCACCGGCCGCAAACTGGGCGACACCATCCAGATTCGCAAGCCCGTGAACCTGGTGGCCCATGATTTTGACCCGGCCACCGGCGTCACCAACCAGAACATCAACGAAGATACCGTGGATTTCACCCTGAACCGCATTGCCACCGTGGACGTGGGCATTGAGGCCCTGGAAGGCGCTTCCAGCATGGAAACGCTGGAACAGGTGTTCATCCAGCCGGCAGCCGCTGCCCTGGCGGAAAAAATCAATCAGGAAGGCCTGAAGCTGTATCAGGATATTCCTTATGCCGTGGGCACCGCCGGCACCACCCCCTCCACCCTTGCCGATTTCTCCGCTGCCCGCAAGGCCCTGAACCTGAACAAGGCCCCGGTGGCCGGCCGCTGCGCCGTGTGGGATGCGGAAGCGGATGCCGCTTTCACCTCTCTGGATGCCCTGGTGCATGCCGATAAGGCCGGCCAGAACGAAGCCCTGCGTGAAGGCAGCATTGGCCGTGTGATGGGCTTTGATAACTACATGAGCCAGGGCGTGAACCGCCACGAAACCGGCATTTCCGCCGCCACCGGCGTGAAGGTGAACGGCGCCGTGGAAGAGGGCGCCAATGTGCTGTCCATCGATGGCACCACCCTCACCGGCAAGCTTTCCAAGGGCGATGTGCTGAAGATCGGCGAAAAAACCTTCACCGTTTGCGAAGATTCCGCCGCCGCTTCCAATAACGCCATCAACGGCATCAAGGTGTATCCTGCCCTGCCTGCCATCGCAGATAATGCGGATGTGACCCTCATCGGCACCCACACCGCCAACCTGGCTTTCTGCCCCATGGCCTTCGCCTTTGCCACCCGTCCCCTGGTGGCCCCTGCCGGTGTGGAAAGCTATGTGACCGGCTTCAACGGCGTGAACCTGCGTGTGGTGCGGGGCTACGATATGCAGCACAAGCGTGAGCTGCTGAGCATGGATGTGCTCTACGGCTTCAAAACCCTCTATCCCGAACTGGCTGTTCGTGTGCTGGGTTAAGAAGGAGCTACTTTATGGATAACGAGCAGAAATTGGCGGCTTTGCGTGCCCATCTGCCCGGGGAGCAGGGGGAGGACGCCCTGCTCCTGTCCCTTCTTTCCGATGCGGCGGCCCTGATCTGCGCCTTAACCTGGCGCAAGGAAGTGCCCCCGGAACTGGAAAATGCCCAGGTGCGGCTGGCGGTGGTGTTTTTTAACCGCATGGGCATGGAAGGGGAAACGGACCATGCAGAAGGGGATATCAGGCGCAGCGCTGAGGGCCTGCCTTCGGATTTGCGCCGGGAAATTTTCGCCTTCCGCCGGGCCACAACCTGAAAGGGGGCAAAGGCATGCGTTTATTCCAGCGGCATCTGGTGAAAGTCACCTGCAACGGCCGTTTTCTGTATGGCTGCCTGCGGCCCATGTCCGGCCAATGGCAGGTGGATGAACGGGGGGCCGTGGTGCAGGATATGCGGCGGCTTTTGCTTCCCCGGAATGCCCTTATCCGCCCCGGGGATTTTCTGGAAACCGAGGATGGAAAATATGTGTGCACGGCGGTGCGGTTTTTGCCGGGGCATGTGCAGGCGGATATCAGGCGGTGCAACCGATGAGGGGGGCGGATCGGCTTATTTCCCGCTTGCAGGCCCTGCCTTCCGCCTGCCGCACGGCAGCGGAGGGGGCGCTTTCCAAATCCGCCGATGAGGCGCTGGCAAGGGCCAGGCATCTGGTGCCGGTGCGCACCGGGCATTTGCGCTCCACGTTGCGCAAAAAGGCAGCGGATCACCGCCATCAGGTGATGGCCAGCTGTTCCTATGCCCTGTTTGTGGAAAGGGGCACCCGGCGCATGCGGGCACAGCCTTACCTCACCCCGGCCTTTCATCAGGCCCGTTATTTGGCCCGTGTCACACAGGCATTCAAAGAGGTGATCCGATGATTGATATGAAAGGGGCCATGCTTTCGGCCCTGAAAGATTTGCCGGCCTGTACGGCGGAAAGCTTTGCCCGGGAGGAATTGCCCCTGCCCATCGTTGTTTTACAGGATGCGGACAGGGCCGTGCTGGCCCGGGCGGATGGGAAGCCCTATCTGGAGCGGTATGAAGCCCAGGTGGATGTATATGCCGCTACGGCCCAGGAGGCGGATGCCCTGGCGGCCCAGGCGGATGCGGCTTTGTGGGCTCTGGGCCTGGTGCGCCAGGAATACCGCACTTTCCATGATGAAGCGGCCTATGCCCATCATAGAACCCTGCGTTATAAGGCCGTTTTGTGCGGCCAATGGATTTATCAGGAGGGATAACACAAGTGGTGCAAAAAGCAATGGGCACGTCTCTTTCGTGCCTTCATAATGATGAAACCACGCTGATTGGTGCCCTGCGCTCCATCAGCGAAATCCGGGCGGAAAGCGAAGCGGTGGACGTAACGGCACTGGATGCGCCGGGGGGCTACCGCACCTATGCCCAGGGCCTGAAAACCATGGGGGAAGTTACGCTGGATGGCTTCCATGACCCCGGCCAGCAGGGGCAGGAAAAGCTGCGTTCCCTGTTTGAAAACGGGGAAAATGCGTCCTTCACCGTCACCTTCCCCGATGGGCTGAAAGTGATGTTCCAGGCCTTTGTGAAAAGCTATGGCTTTTCCAATGTGGATGTGGAAGGCGTGGTGCACTTTACAGCGGTGCTGCGCCTGACGGGGGCGGTGCTGGTGCAGTGAACGGTAGCATCACCGTCAAGGGGCGCACATACCCCTTGCATTTCACGGTAAACCATATCTGCCGCATGGAGGAAACGCTGGGGGAAGCCCTTCCCAAACTGATGCAGGGCAGCCTGTATGGCCTGCGAGCGCTTCTTTGGTGCGGCTTGATGGGGGAAGGGGTGGAACTGGAAGAGGCTGGCCTTCTGATGGAAAGCTATCTGAAAGAGGGCGGAACGCTGCAATCCCTTTCCGCAACCCTTGCCTCCGCCATGGAGGATGCCGGTTTTTTTCCCTCATCGGCCCGGAAACAGGAAGCCTGAATGTTCGGGGGCAGCTGCGGAAACTGCAAAAAAAGGCCGCCGGGCTGGGGGTTGAGGAAGCCTGCCGCTTTTTTGATATGACCCCCGGGGAAATTGCCCTTGTGCTGAAAAGCCACACGGCCATGCGGCAGCAGCAATTACAGGCGGCCCACCTGCAGGCAAAGCTTATGGCCCTTGCGGTGCATGCCCCCCGGCAGCTGCCCCCATTTCCTGTTTTTGCGCCGGATGAAGAAATGAGCTGGCAAGAAATGAAACAGCGTCTCCTTGCGGGACGCAGAAAGGAAGTTCCATGACGTTGGAAGAATTATCGGTGGTTTTCACGGCGGATATCCAGCCCTTCACCCAGGCGGGGTATGCCTTGCAGGGGCTTGTGAGCAGCGCCGTGCAAACGGCGGATGCCATGGCCGGGGCCTTCATGCAGGCCGGGCATCAGGCGGCTGCCGGGCTGGAAAGCGGCCTGCTTGCCGGACGCAGCCGGGTGGCCAATGCCGCCGCCACTTTGGCCGCAGCGGCATCGGATGCGGTGCGCAGCGCCCTCAAAATCCATTCCCCCTCCCAGGTAACCAGGGAAATGGGGCAGATGTTTGATGAGGGCTTTTTGCAGGGCATGATGGAAAACATGCCCAGGCTGGAAAAAGAGGCCCAAAGCCTGGGCAGCCGCACGGAAGCGGCCCTGAGCACGGCGGTGGAGGGGCCTGCTTCCCGGAATATGGGGGAGGCAGGCGGCGCACCTTCTCCTGTGCACGTAACGGTGCCTTTGGAAATTGACGGCTATCGTCTGGGGGTGGCGGTGATTGAAAACCTGAACCGCATCACCAATGCCACCGGCCGTGTGGAACTGCAACTGTGAAGGAGGATAAAAAGCCATGATTCACATTCAGGATCTTTCCCTTCCGGCCCCTTCCGCCTGCGTGGTGGAAATTTCCTCCGCCGCCGGCACCCAGCGGTATAACACCCTGGGCCGCATGGTGGTGGATGGGCGCAGGGAAAGGCGCACGCTGGATTTGAGATGGAACCGCATGGAGGGAGATATGCTGGAAAGGCTGTTCACCCTGCTGGATAGCGGCACCTTTTTTGATATCACCTATCCGGATCCCGTGGCCGGAGAAAAAACCATCACCTGCTTCTGTGCTGATCGGGGCGCCCGGGTGTGGCAATACACGGGGCAGGCCCGGTGGGCCGATGTGCACGTGAAATTGGAGGAACGCTAAATGGGCCATGCTTTTTTGAAACAGAACCGTGCCGTTTCCCTTTCCGGCTCCATCACTTACCTTACCGGCACATCCCTTCCCTTCACCGGGGAGGATGTGCTCTCTTTTTCCGGCCAGGCAGGGGTAAGAAACGGCCTGCTTCCCGGGGCGGTGCTGGCATGCCAATGTTCCCTGCTTTTATATAACGGGCAGGAAAAGTTCACCGCCGGTCTTTCTCCCTACGGGGCCAAGGTGCAGGTTTTGGCATCGGCAGGGGAGGAAACCCATCCCCTTGCGGTTTTTTACGTTTCCGGCGTTTCCATGCGGGATGGAAGTGCCTACCTCACCCTCACCGGTGCCGATGCCCTGGGCAGCGGCCTGGAACATGCCTGGCAGGATTCCCTTTCCTATCCCTGCACTTTGGGGCAGATCGCAGCCCAGGTGGTGCAGCAGGGCGGCCTTTCCCTTTCCGGGGATTTTCCCCTCAAGGATCAGGTGATTCAAAGGCGGCCGGACTGGGGGGAGATTTCCCTTCGCGGGGTGCTTTCCCATGTGGCCATGGCCTGCGGCTGTTTCTGCCGGATGGATGGGGAAGAAAAACTGCACATCCAGCCTGCCTGGAATGCCGGGGAAACGCCCTATGAAATTTTCCCGGAAAACACCTTCAAACGGGAGTTTGGGGATGCATCCTTCGGCCCCCTGAAGGGCCTTTCGGTTTCCCTGCACGGGGCGAAACGAAATGCCGCTCCCCTGATCGTTCAGGCGGATGATACGCCGCTGGATGCGTTCAACAGCCTGTCCATTGCCAATAACCCCCTGTTTTCTGCGGAGGATGCTTCGGCCCCCGGCCGCATCCGGCAGCTGCTGAACGCCCTGGAAGGCATGGCTTTTACAAGGCTATTGGTGCATTGGCAGGGGGATGCCGCCCTGCACCTTGGCAGGCGCATCCGGGTGCATGACACCAAAGGGGGCTTTACGGATAGCTGCGTCACCTCCCTTGGCTTCACGGCGGATAACGGCTTTTCCATGCAGACGGATTGCACGTTTCAAAAGCCCGTATCTTCCGCCGGGCGGATTTTCACCCCCTCCGGCGGCCTGAATGCGGCCATGCTGCAGGGCACATCCGATGCCGCTTTTCTGAAGGCGGAAAGCATTACGGCCCAGCATCTGGCGGCCCAGGCCGTGACGGCGGAAAAGCTGGATGCGGCATCCGTTACGGCGGAAAAAATTGCTGCCGGGGAAGTGCAGGCGGATCATCTGGCATCTGCCTCCGTTACCGCCGAAAAAATTGCGGCGGAAGCCATCCGGGCGGATCATCTTTCCGCCGGGGCGGTAACGGCGGAAAAAATCGGGGCTGGGGAAATTGCCGCCAATCATATTCAAAGCAAATCCATCACCGCCGGCCAGCTTTCGTCCGGCCTCATTACGGCGGATAGCGGCCTGATTGCCGCAGGGGCCATCGGCACCGCCCAGATTGCCGACGGCAGCATTACGGAAGCGAAAATTGTTTCCCTCAATGCGGATGTGATCAAATCCGGCACCCTCCATACGGACAGGCTGCTGCTTACCGGGGAAGGGGGCGTGGTGTATGAAATCAATGCGGCATCCTCCGGCCTTTCCAAAGAGGAATTGGAAGGGGAGGAATACCGCAGCAAGATGGACGGAAGCGTGCTGGTTTCCAAATCCGTTACGGCGCAGCAGATTGCGGCGGAAACCATCACCGCCAATGAAATTCTGTCTGGGGCCATCACCACGGAAAAACTGGATGCCGCCGCCGTTACCACGGAAAAGCTGGCCGCCCAGAGCGTGACGGCCAATAAGCTTTCTTCCGATGTGGGCAGCAGCCTGGATCTTTCCAGCAACCAATCCGTGCTGCTTATGGTGGGGCAGGTGGAAAATGCCGTTGCCCAGATTCCCGGCTTGCAAATGCACCTTTCCTTTGACCGGGGCAGCGCCCTGGAAAGCGAAAAGGCAAGGCTTGTGGTGCAGGTGCATGTGTTCAGAAATGAAGTGGATATAACGGAAAAGCTGCCTGCCTCCGCCTTTTCCTGGCACCGGCAAAGCGGCGATGCGGAAATGGATGCCCTTTGGGATGAGGCCCACCCCTCCGGGAAAACCATCACCCTGGAAAGGGAGGAAATCGGCAAAAGCTGCCAGCTGAGCTGCACCTTGCATGTATACGAAGGGCTGGGGGATTTTTCCATCGAAAACGGCGAGCTTTTTTTCCACGGGGACGAAGAAGACGCAGCCTTTTTCCTTGAAAACGGCTGCCTGATGGGGCCGGAGGGGGTTACGCTGGAAGCGGGCGAACTACTTCGCAAAACCCTGACGGTAACCACCTCCGTTTTCGATCACAGCGTGCTGGAAACCAGCCATATCCTGATTCGGGATCAGCGCATTGACGTAAAAACCGGGGGCGATCTTCGCCTGTCCGCCGGGGGCACCTTCACCGTGGAAAGCGGCAATTTCCAGATTGATGCAGAAGGCAATGTGGCCATGAACGGCCGGGTGGAAGCGGAAGAAGGCATGATCGGCGGCTGGGAAATTGGCCCCGGTTCCCTGAAAAGCGGGGAAGGGGAAAGCCATGTGCGCCTTTCCACCGGGGATGCAACCTATGCCCTGTGGGCCGGGGCGGAAAATGTGGAAAACGCCCCCTTCCGGGTGGCACGGGATGGCACAACGTACATCACCAAAATGTATGTGGTGGATGAAAACGGCGTGGCCAAGGAACAGCCGGTGGATTTGAGAAGCAGCTGGTGGCAGGTGGCCAGCGCCTATGGGGACAGCATCGTGGGCGCCAGCGCATCCGCCCCGGACGGGGATGGCAATGTGACGCTTACCTTCTTCAAGAGAGGGGGCGCCGCAGCGTTTTCCGTAAATTTTAGGAAGGCGGGCTTTCTTTCGCCTGAATTGCGGCAGGGAGACCCGCAGGGAAGAGCTGTTTTTGTCTATAACCCAACGGCCCATACTTACAACGTGCAAAAAACGGTGTATCTGTATAACAACAACGAATACACCGGCCAGTACGAAACCATCAATGAAACCAGCGGCACGGAGGCATACGTTCACGGCTGGAATGATTGTGTGGACGGGCTGAGCCCCATCAACCATGTATATACCATCAAGGAAACGGCACCGGGGGAATTGTGGCTGAAGGTGGGCGATCAATACACCAGCGTGGGCAGCGATTGGGTGCGCACCACAGCGGTGAACTATGCTTACTACAAGCCCGGCAAGAAAGAATAATGGGAGGGAAAGAACATGAGTGTGAATCTTGGCCGCGTGGCCTTTGTGGCAAGAGGGGCCTATGATGCGGCTGCCGTCTATAAAAAGCATGATTATGTGACGATGAACCACGGCAGCTACGCCTACATCCATGAAATGGCGGAGGCCGGAAAGCCGGTGACGGATACCGCCTACTGGCAGCCGCTGGTGGACCCCAGCAGCATGAACGAGGCCACTCTGGCTGCTTCTTCTGCGGCCCAGGCCGCCAATGCCGCATCGGAAAGCGCCGTCACCGCTGCCGAAAATGGCAATGCGGCAGCGGAAAAGGCCAATACGGCGGCGGATGCAGCCAACGAAGCCTGGATGAATATCCAAAGCGACCTGGCCAATAAAATGGAAAAGGATTATTTTGAGGCCGAAAATATTCCTTTCGATCAGGAAGGCTATATTGACAGCCGTGACGGCACCATCACCGCCACCGACTCTGCCCGCTGCACGGATTTTATTGATATTCAAAAGGCCAAGGAAATCAATTACAAAACCCGCATTTCGTCCAGCGGTGCCAATATTGCCTTTTACGATGCGGCGAAAACCTACCTGAAAGAAATCAGTGTGGCCGGTACCAATCTGTGGGAGGAGGCCACCATCCACCTGGTGGAACAGGCCTATCAGCAGGCGGCTTATGCCCGGGTATCCGTCTACGGGCCGGATAATATTCCTTACGTTTCCTGCATCCTCTACCGGGGCTATAACCTGGACCGCATGCTGACGGATGTGGACGGCCTGAAGGAAAAAAGCCAGCAGTTTGAAGAGAACCTGCGGAAAAAAATCACGCCGGATGATACCACCTTTTTTGAATCCCATGAGCGTTTTGATCAGGGCAATGCGGCCATTCTTCTCAACCGTTTTGCGGATGCGGAGGGCTATGTGGGGTCCGGTGCGAATACGGTTTCGGTGGTGTTCCCGGTGCAGCCTTTGACGGATTACGTTTTGCAGATCAACCCGGAAAAAACAAGCCGAAACCGTGGCCTGATCGTGGGCAATACGGCCAAGGATTTTCCAAACGGCACCTATGAACTGCTGAAAAGGGATCATGAGGCCCAGAACAACGCCCTGGCCTTCACAACCGGCGCCACCACCGCCTGGGCCTTTGCCTATATTGAAAGCGGCACCACGTCATACACCCTGGATGATTTTTCCCTGCAGGCCAACGGCATCCCGGTGGATACGCCGGCCACTTTCAAAAAGGAAAATTTGCCTGAGGATATTGCCTTTCACGGCTATGCCTCCCGGCCGGAGGGAGTGAACGTGCTCATCTTCGGAGATTCCATTTCCGATAGCGTGAATATGGTAACCGATACTTCTTCCAACCGGACGGTATCCTATGCCGCACGCAGCAACAAGGATAACGGCTATACCGATGGGGATGGCAACACCATCCGCTTCTATATGTGGCCAACGCTAATGCAGCAGCTGGTGAAATGCCGGGAAGTGCGCAATTATGCCCTGTCCGGCGCTTCTTACAAGGACAGGGAACGCACAGAAGGCAATGAACGGCAGAATGTATCCTATCAGGTGGATGTGGCCCTGAATGACCTTTCCAACCCTAACGGCGTCTTTGCCGTTTCCGATTTCACGCCGGATATTGTGATTTTTGCCCTGGGCACCAATGACGGCGCACCCAACGATACCTTTGAAGCGGCCATGGAAAAAACCGTGTTCCGCTCCGACGGGGTTTCCGTGGATGCGGAGGCCACCCTTTCTTCGCTGGACCGCACAAAGTTCTGCGAAGCGGCCCGGTATGCCCTGCTGAAAATCAGAAAGGCATTTCCGGATGCACTTGGGCTGTGCGTTCTGCCCATTCAGCGGGCCGGCAACGAAAATCCCGGGGGCCAGGCCCGGACGGCCCTTCGTGATCTGGCCCACCGCTGCGGCTATATTCCCCTGGACGGCTATGGGGAAATGGGCATCGTGCGTGACCTGGAAACCGTGGACGGCCTGGGGGCCTGCCTGAAAGATGGCCTGCACCCCAACGATGTGGGGCAGAAAATGTATGCCCGGATGATTGTCCAGGCCATCCGCAACTATTTCCTTCCCCTTTCGGAATTTGCGGATTGAGAAGGGTGACGGAACACCGCCCTTTCCATGGCAAACTTTCCAAAAGGCAGCATATTTTAATCACAGGGGCGTGCTTTTCCGGAAGGCAAGCAGGCATTGCCGGAAAGGCGCCTTGCCGGATAGGAACAAGGCCGGAGGTGGAAACAGATGGATGAAAACCATTGCGTTTGCTGTGGCGCAGTGATCCCGGAAGGGATGCAAATTTGTCCGGAATGTGAGGGAAAAGGAAATGACGAAGGAACAATTTTTATCTGGTATCAAAACCAATATGGCCCGGGTGAAGGAATATAAGCTGGGCATGGATGGAAGGGGCGGCGAATGTGACTGCATCGGGCTGGTCATCGGCGCCATCCGC
This sequence comes from Clostridia bacterium, assembly GCA_045605625.1. Lineage (GTDB taxonomy): Bacteria > Bacillota > Clostridia > Christensenellales > Aristaeellaceae > RUG563. Next base: position 3,302 of record JAZUQI010000288.1, on the reverse strand, counting down.
CTGATGGGCGGTGCGTGGAACGGAACCCACGGCAGCAATTATGCCGCCCGGAACGAAATGCAATCGTTGGAAAAAATCGCCTCCGTTTCCGATTTGCAGGTGGGGGATATGGTGTACAAGGCCTATGAAAAGGGAGAAAGCGGCTATAACCTGCCCTCCGCGTACAAAAGCCACCCCGACCAGCGGGATTATTACCATGTGGGTGTGGTGGAAACGGTGGCCCCCCTTTCCATTGTGCAGTGCACCAGCGTGCCCGGGGGCATCAAACGGGACACCGCCCTTGGCAACTGGCAGTACCACGGCCTGTACCGGGGCCTGGATGGGGCAGAAACGGATACCAGCTATGCGGAATACCGGGTGGTGGGCGGCCAATTGAAAATGCGAAGCGGCCCCGGCACCGGTTATGCTGTGGTTGCCTATCTTCCCGACGGCACCCTTGTGCAGGCGGCCCCCCTGGCGGAAAACGGTGAATGGATGCAGGTGCGCCATAATGGCCAGGCAGGCTATTGCATGGCCCGGTACCTGCAAAAAATGGAAGAAGCAAAGGACGAAAATCAATGGGATCAACTGGCACAATTGCTGGAACAGGCAATGAACATTGTGAAACAGATGCGTGCCGGATAAAAAACGAGGTGAACACTTGACGGAAGGCATTTGGGTGGCCGTCATTTCCCTGCTGGGAACATTGGGCGGCACGCTGGGCGGCATTCTGATTTCCAATCGCCTGACGGTGTATCGGATTTCCCAGCTGGAGGAAAAGGTGAACAAGCACAATAACCTCATTGAGCGCACCTACAGGCTGGAAGGCCGCATGAACGAAGCGGAACATGATATTCGTGATTTGAAAAACGGAGGACGAGCAGCATGAAACAAAACAGGCTGAAATCCTGGGCCCTGTGGACGGCCATTGGCGCCCTGGTGGTTTTCTGCGTGAAGGAATTTGCCGGGCTGGATATTTCCGGCACGGTGGATGGCCTTCTGAATGTGCTGTGCCCGGTGCTGGTGGGCTTTGGCATTGTGAATGACCCCACCAACCCTGCCAGCATATAAACCAAACAAAAGTCACCTGTCCTTTGGGGCAGGTGATTTTTTTCTTGCAGGATTTTTTCACCGCTGCGGCGAATGCATAGCACAGCAAAAAAAGAAAAAAACATCCATTTTCCCATAGGGAGGACGTATTGAGATGCTGCAGCAAAAAGGAAACCGCATTGAACTGAGGGCGCCCCACGGCATGTGGCTGGCGGAGCCCTATGGGCCGGGCTGCATTCGCTGCCGGGCCACCCGGGACACCCAATTCAGTGATGAAAAATGGACGCTGATGGAGACCCTTCCCTGCACGGCGGAGGTGGAGGAAAAGGAGCATGCCCTGCTTTTGAAAAACGGGGATCTTACCCTGCTTGTGGAGGATTGCGCCCCCTATTTTCCCGGCCGGCTCACCTTTTTCCGGAAGGGGCAGGAAATTCTGCGCACCCGGACGGAAGGGGATGCGGCCAATATGTTCGCCCATACGGAAGGGGATCATTACCGCACCACCCTTTCCTTTGAACCCCATGAAAATGAGCATTTTTATGGCCTGGGCCAGGAACAGCAGGATTTGTTTGACCGCAAGGGCGCTTCCTACGACCTGATGCATTTCAACACCAAATCCACCATTCCCTATGTGTATTCCTCTTTGGGCTATGGCTTTTTGTGGAATAACCCGGCCCCGGGCCGTGTGGAACTGGGCCGAAACCGCACCCTCTGGTGCTGCGACAGCACTTACCAGGCGGATTTTCTTGTGTTTGTGGGGGATACCCCGGCGGATGTGGCCAAAACCTATGCGGATTTAACCGGCTATGCTCCGCCATTCCCCAAGTGGGCCGGCGGTTTCTGGCAATGCAAATTGCGGTATGAGGATCAGGAAGAATTATTGGAAGTGGCCCGGGAATACAAAAAACGGGGCATTCCCGTTTCTGCCATCGTGATTGATTTTTTCCATTGGACGGAGCAGGGCGAATGGAAATTTGACCCCAAGTACTGGCCGGACCCGGAAAAAATGTGCCGGGAACTGAAGGAAATGGGCATTCAGCCGGTGGTGTCCATCTGGCCCACCATCAACCCAAACAGCGAAAACTGGCGTGCCATGGATGAAGGGGGCATGCTGGTGCGCACGGAAGTGGGCCAGTACGGCACCTTCCAGTTTTACGGCCAGCAAACCTTCATCGATGCCACCCACCCCGATACCCGGGAATATGTGTGGAACATTGCCAAGCGGAATTATTACGATAAAGGCATCCCCAATTTCTGGCTGGATGAGGCGGAGCCGGAAGTGCATCCCCAGCAGTTCGGCCATTTGCATTTCCATCAGGGCAACGGCGCCCAGACGGCCATGCTCTATCCCTATTATTACTGCAAAATGTTCTACGACGGCCTGAAAGCAGCCGGGGAAAAGGAAGTGATTTTGCTCACCCGGGCCGCCTATCCCGGCAGCCAGAAATTCGGTGCCGCCGTGTGGAACGGGGATATCGGCTCCAACTGGCAGGCCCTGCGGCAAAGCGTGGTCAGCGGCCTTTCCATGGCGGTGTGCGGCATTCCCTGGTGGAACAGCGATATTGGCGGCTTCTGGGGGGCGGATACCCAAAGCGATTATTTCCGGGAATTGATTGTGCGCTGGTTCCAGTTCGGGCTGTTCTGCCCCATTATGCGGCTGCATGGCTCCAGGCAGCGCATCCCGGATGCTCCGGTGCGCAATCCCGGCATTATTGAACCCAGCGGCGGCCCCAATGAAATCTGGCGGTTTGGGGACAGGGCTTATGAAATCATCCAATCCATCATTCAGCTGCGGGAGCGCCTGCGGCCCTATATTGCCCGGCAGATGGAAATCACATCGAATACCGGCCTGCCCCTGATGCAGCCCATGTTCTACCGCTTCCCGGAGGATGAAACCTGCTATACCCTCAGCGATCAGTATTTCTTCGGAAGCAGCATCCTCTTTGCCCCCATTGTGGAACAGGGGCAAACGGAGCGTAAAGTATACCTGCCGGAGGGCACGTGGCAATTGACCCAAAACGGAAAGAAATATCAGGGAAAACAATGGGTAACGGTACAGGCGGAACTGAATCAGTTTATTGCTTTTGTGCCGGAAGGAAGCGATTTGCTTTCGCTGTTTGAATAAGAAAAAAGCAGGGGCCATGCAGCTATGCAGACCTCTGCTTCAGCGTGTCAAAAAAAACAAACCCGGGGATGTATGAAGGGGCCGCAGCCCCTTCATGTGTAATCCGCAGCAGGGGCTTTGCTCCTGCGAGGAGCGCCCATGGCGCTTC
>JAZUQI010000287.1:0-2078 GCA_045605625.1 Clostridia bacterium | reverse complement strand
CTCCTTGGCTCACAGAACGACATGGCTACGATCCGACTTGCCTACATTCCCCCCAACGTCATCTCCATCACCGACGGTCAGATCTTCCTGGAGACCGAGCTGTTCAACGCAGGCATCATGCCCGCCGTGAACCCCGGTATCTCCGTGTCCCGTGTAGGCGGCAACGCCCAGATCAAGGCCATGAAGAAGGTGGCCGGCAGCCTGAAGCTGCTCTATAGCCAGTACCGTGAGTTGCAGGGCTTTGCTCAGTTCGGCTCGGATCTGGATGCGGATACCAAGGCCCGTCTGGCCCAGGGTGAACGCATTGTGGAAGTGCTCAAGCAAAACCGCAATCACCCCGTGGCTGTGGAAAACCAGGTGTGCATCTTCTACGCCGTCACCCATGATTTCCTGAAGGAAATTGCGGTGAAGGATGTGGCGGATTACGAAGAAGCCCTGTATGAACGCATGAGCGCCCAGCACAGTGACGTGCTGGAAGCCGTCCGCACCACCGGCCAGCTGAGCGCCGAAACGGAAGAACAATTGAAGAATGCGCTCACCGCATTTACGAAGGATTTTCTCAAAACCAGGTAAGGAGGGAACCACATGGCTGGAGCATCCATGAAGGATATCAAGCTGCGCATCAAAAGCGTGGAAAGCACCATGCAAATCACCAAGGCCATGCAGCTTGTGGCCACCTCCAAACTGCGCCGTGCCAAGGAACGAATGGAAATGAGCAGGCCCTTTGCGGCCATTGCCCGGGAAGCCATTCTTTCCGCTTCCAGAAGCTGTGACGACCAGACCATTCCATACCTTCACGCACAAGAAGGCAAAAAACGCTGCTATATCATCATTGCCGGGGAAAGAGGCCTTGCCGGGGGGTATAACAATAACCTCTTCAAAGCCCACCTTGCCCATGCGGAAAACAGCGAATACTGCGTTTTGCCCATTGGCCGCAAAGCCATTGAAAAATATGCACGGCTTGGCATTCAATCCCTTTCGGATGAATACGCCGGGGTGGAAGATTTGAACGTCAGCCAGTGCTACCGCATTGCGGATATGCTGCTGGAAAAATTCAAGGAAGGCGCTTTCGGCGAACTTTATCTGGTGCACACCAACTTCCTTTCCATGATGAGCCAGGAACCGCAGATTTTGCCCATCCTGCCCATTCTGGCGGAAGAAAATGCCAAGAAGGAAAAGCCGGTGTCCACGGTGTATGATCCGGGTGCTGCAGAAGTATTGGAAATGGCCATGCCGGATTATCTGGCCGGCACGCTGTATTCCGCCCTTTGCAATTCGTTCCTCAGCGAAGTGGCCTCCCGGCGCAGCGCCATGGATAGCGCCACCAAGAACGCCGGAGAAATGATAAGCGACCTGCGCCTGCGTTTCAACCGGGCACGTCAGGGCGCCATCACCCAGGAAATCACCGAAATCGTAGCCGGTGCCGAGCAATGACCATCGGAAAGGGGTAGAACAACTTGAGTGAAAAAAACATCGGGAAAGTAGTGCAGGTCATCGGGCCTGTGCTGGATATCCGTTTTGAAGACGGTCATCTGCCGGAACTGTTGACCGCTATTGAAATCATGAACGGCGAAAAGAAAATCGTGGCCGAAGTGGCACAGCACGTGGGGGATAACGTGGCCCGCTGCATTTCCATGAACGCTACGGACGGCATGGTGCGTGGGCTGGATGCCCTGGATACCGGCAGCCCCATCACGGTGCCGGTGGGTGATGAATGCCTGGGCCGTATTTTCAACCTGCTGGGCCAGGCTATTGACGACCAGCCCGATCCCAACGCCGAAGAACGCTGGCCCATTCACCGGGCTGCGCCTTCCTACGAAGAACAGGAAACCTCCACGGAAATCCTGGAAACCGGCATTAAAGTGGTGGACTTGATTGCCCCTTACGCCAAGGGCGGCAAAATCGGCCTGTTTGGCGGTGCCGGCGTGGGCAAAACCGTGCTGATTATGGAACTTATCAATAACGTGGCCAAGCAGCACGGCGGCCTTTCCGTGTTTGCCGGGGTGGAAGTCGGATCGTAGCCATGTCGTTCTGTGAGCCAAGGAGTTGTTTCATACATTTGTCTTCCTAAGACCGCT
>JAZUQI010000286.1:0-3588 GCA_045605625.1 Clostridia bacterium | reverse complement strand
CGCAACCGGGTGATGCGGGCGCTGGAGCGCATCGCCGCCGATGATTATCACCCCGGCAAGCGCACCCCCCGGTATGAAACGCTGAAAATCGGCGTTTCCTGGGATCGGGAAACCCTGAAGCAGCGCATCGATGAACGGCTGGAACGCCGGCTTGAGCAGGGCATGGTGAAAGAAGTGGAAGACCTTTTGAAGGATGGCTGCAGCGAAGAATTTTTGATGAAGCTGGGCCTGGAATACCGCTACCTCACCCGGTACATTAAAGGCGAAATAGGCTACGATCAGATGGTGCTGGAACTGGGCAATGCCATCAAAAAGTTCGCCAAACGGCAGGTGACCTGGTTCAAGAAGGATCCGGATATCCATTGGCTGGATATGCATAAAAACCCGGCGGAGCAAGCCGCAAGGATGATTGAAGGGTTTTTGGAAATTCAGAATGAAGAATTCGGAATTAAGAATTAAGAATTAAGAATGCAGAATTTAGAGTGTTTTGCTACAACTGAAGTGCGGCGAATCACATTCCTCCATTAAGCACACCCCAAAAGCCTTCCCCTGGAGGGGAAGGTGGCAGGCGCAGCCTGACGGATGAGGTGTAAAAAAAGGCCCCCTTTACAGGAAGAGTGATGGAAAGGAAGAATTTAGCCTTCGCATTACACATGGCTACTGTTTTGACGCAGTTATGCGAAGAAAGGAGGCGGAAAAATGATTACAATTGAAGCGTACAAAGAAAATCCCTGTGGGGTTTTGTCTATTCCTTATTGGAAAAACAAGCGCATAAAAATTCCTCAGAATATGTGTATTGTACATGATACTGCGTATTCCGAAGATAAGTATAAAGAATATTGTGATGAGCCATATTTTAGATTGTTTCACTCACTGACAGATATACATATCGCACCAGTGAATGGCATATCCATTGTTACCGCTAAACAGGATGATATCCCGCTGTTGGTTGATATCATCAATCAATCCTATACTGATTTATCAGTCACCTTTGAGCAGCTCAAAGGATATACCCAAACAGAGGCATTTTGTCCGGAACTGTGGATTATGGCTATCGATAATATAAACTCTTGTATAGCTGGCTGCGGTATTGCAGATTTTGACAAGGCGCTGCATGAGGGTATTATAGAATGGATACAGGTCGTTCCTGCTTATAGGGGCCGAAAAATTGGTCAGTTTATTGTGAACGAACTACTGAAACGAATGGCAAGTATGGCAGAATTTGCAACAGTTTCTGGAAAAGTAAACAATGCAACCTCTCCTGAAATACTATACCGAAAATGTGGCTTTATAGGAAACGATATTTGGCACATATTAACTAAGGAAGAATAACCTCCTGTTGATTGAACAAACAGGAGGGCGCAATTATACGCACCGTTCCGGTGCATTGCGTTCCCGCAGTTCGCAGGCTAAACAAACAAGTCTGCCAATCTATAAGCAAACGGGCATCCGAATGTCGGATGTCCGTTTGTTTGTTGTTGGATAAATTGTTCCTTAAGACCTCTCCCGCCACAAGGGCGGCCTTTTTCTGTGGAAAAACATGGGGCAATAAGGTTGCTGAATTAAAAAAATCAGCCTTCCATCAAATGGCAAACCAGCAATTCATCATCCGATGCAAACCCCATGCGCTTATACCAGTTCATGGATTTTTCGCTGGGCCATGCAAAGATCAATTCACAATTCTCTTTCGCCAGTTCGCCTTTAATATGCTGCATCAGCCGGCTGCCCACGCCCTGATTCCGGTATTCTTTCCGGGTGAACACATTGGTCAGATAGGCAATGTATTTTTGTTCCCGGCCCGGCTTTGGCGTTTTAGGAATCAAATATACAAACATGGCAGAGGCCACCGTTTCCCCATCATATGCCGCATATACCCGGTATGCCGGATAATTCTTCATAAAGGAAACAAATTCCTCAAAAAACGCATCCTTCTCTACGGAAGCCAAGCGGTATTTTCCTTCGCCGTAATCTGCTTCATCTTCCTGGCAATGCAGCCATTTCATCTGTGCAAGCTGGGCATAATCCGCTTCTTTGGCCAAACGTATCTGCATCACGAAACATCCTCCGCCATCCGTCGCAGGGTATCTCCCGTCAGGCGGTACAGCGTCCAATCCTCCATGGGCGTGGCGCCCAGGGAAAGGTAAAAATCAATGCTGGGTTTATTCCAATTAAGGCACATCCATTCCAGCCGTCCGCAGCCCTGGGAAACGGCCATTTTGGCCAGTTCCTTCAACAGGCCTTTGCCATAGCCCTTTCCCCGGTATTCCGGCAGCACGAACAAATCCTCCAGATAGATGCCGCCCCGGCCCAGAAACGTGGAAAAATTATGGAAAAACAAGGCAAAGCCCACTTCCTTTTCCCCTTCCAGGGCGAACAGCACCCGGGCAGTTTCCTTCTGAAACAGCCAGTTCCGAATCGTTTCTTCCTCCGCCACCACCTGGTCTTCCATCTTTTCATACACGGCCAGGGCCCGGATGAACTGCAAAATCAGGGACACGTCCTTTTCCTCCGCAAAGCGGAAACGCATTTCAGCCATACTTTTTTATCCTTCCATCAGCCGCTGCTGCAAGGTGGTGTAGCGGCGCAGAATTTGCCGGTTTTGCACCATGGCGGCAATGGCATCCTCCCGGCCCACCAGCACCACCAGCTTCTTGGCCCTGGTCAGGGCGGTGTAGAACAAATTCCGGGTGCACAGCCGGGGCGGCCCGGGCAGCACCGGCATCACCACGCAGGGGAATTCGCTGCCCTGGCTTTTGTGCACGGACAGGCAGTAGGCCAGTTCCATTTCTTCCAGCTGCTGGTAATCGTATTCCACGGTGCGTTCATCATCATACCGCACGGTAACGATCCTGTCCTGGGTATCCACTTTGGTGATATACCCCACATCGCCGTTGAAAACCCCCACGCCCTCTTCGCCGTTATCCATCTGCCAGGGCAATTGGTAGTTATTTTTGATGTGCATCACCTTATCCCCCAGGCGGAAAATGGTATCGCCATAGGTGATTTCCTTCTTGAAGGGGGCAGGCGGGTTCAGGGCGGCCTGCAGCATCTGGTTCAGCTGGATCACCCCGGCCCCGGCCTTCTTCTGGGGGGATAACACCTGAATATCTTTCAGCCCATCCTCCGTTTTCAAAAACTGGGGCAGCCGGGTTTTGCACAGCGCCACCACGGATTCGCACACCTGGTCCGCCGTCATTTTCCGTTCAAAGAAGAAATCGCTGTTTTTCTGGTTCAACACCGGGGCTTCCCCGTGGTTGATGCGGTGGGCGTTGAGAACGATCAGGCTTTCCTGGGCCTGGCGGAAAATATCCGTCAGCCGCACGGTGGGCACCACTTCGCTTTTCAATATATCCCCCAGCACGTTCCCGGCGCCAACGGAGGGAAGCTGATCCGCATCCCCCACCAGAATCAGCCGGGTGCCGCTGCGGATGGCCCGCAGCAAGCTGCGCATCAGAAACACGTCCACCATGCTCATTTCGTCCACAATCACGCAATCCGCATCCAGCGGGTTTGCTTCGTTGCGCTGGAAGTTTCCCACGTCCCCGGAAAATTCCAGCAGCCGGTGCAGCGTTTTGGCCTCGTGGCCGG
>JAZUQI010000285.1:0-6837 GCA_045605625.1 Clostridia bacterium | reverse complement strand
GGGGCGGAGGTGAGGGGGGGGGGGGGGGAGGGGGGGGGAGGGGGGGGGGGGCCGGGGGCGGGGTGATGTTATACTGCACGTTCAGTTCATCGCTGATCAAATCGTTACTCACCGCCACGGCACGCAGGGTGTGCACCCCTTCCACCAGATGAATGGGCTTTTCGTAGAGGGTGCCATCCTCCGGCAGCACCCCTTCTTCCCCTAAAATGTAGTAAATATCGTAATCTTCCGCAGAAATCAGGGCCACGTCCCGTTCATACATCCGGGTACCGGCGTCCAGATCCGTGGTGGGGATGGCAGGCAGCATATCTTCCCGCTGACGGCGGAAGGCGCTGTCCCCCGTGTTTTCATAGGCTGTGGTGAGGAAGGTGGCCAGTTCCATTTTCCGGTCCTGGTCCTCCATGATGCGGATGATGGCACGGTATGCCGTGGGCCGGGCCTTATCCACCTCGGTGTACATCAGGGTGTACGTTTCTTCCGCTTTGCCGATGTAGCCGCCGGCTTCGTAGGCATCCGCCAGCTGCAAAAGATGGGCATACATGCCGTCCAGTTCCGGATCCATTTCATAGGCCTGCTCAAAGGTTTCAATGGCCCTTTCCACATATCCCTGGTCCAACAGTTCGCCGCCATAGGCCCACATGGCCTTGGCATTGGCTTCCTTGCCCATCCGGGCCATCATCAGCTGGCCTGCATCAGTGGTTTTCAAAAACACATAGCCGCCCACCAGCCCCACAAACAAAAGGCCCAGCACCGCCAGCCCCACAGCCACCCAGTTGATCATCACTTTCCGCACCCGGTACACCTTCTGGGGCTGGTTATCCAGGGCCGTATCTTCCGGGGCCGGGGTTTCCGCCGGGGCAAGCTGCACCGGCTGCTTCACCGTTTTTCCGGCCATGTGCAAATAGGGCTGGGCCGGGGGCAGCGCCGTTTCCCGAACCGGGGCCGCTGAGGCGCTTCTTCTGCCCTGCCGATGCCCCTGAACGCCGGATGCATGCCGGGGCACGCTGTTTTCCATGCCGCAGAATTCGCAGATCAGCGTATCATCTTTCAGCACCCGTCCGCATTGCTTGCAAACCATAGCCTGCTCCTTTCAACCCTTCTTTTCTTTCATACAACGATGGAAACGGCCCTTTTACTGCATTTTCCGCATGGCTTCGTAGGCCGGGTCCTGGGCATCAAACTCCCGTTCCGGGCATTCGCCGCCCAGGGCTTCAATGGCATTGCGCAGTTCAATATAATCCAGGTAAGGGGTATCTTCGCTTCCAGCCACTTTCTTCAGAAGCGGCAGGGCCCTGTCATCCCCCAGTTTGCCCAGGCAATCCGCCAGCACCGCCACCTGATCCGGCAGCATCTGGAAGAGGGACAGGGCGGTATCAAACACCTTTTCATCCCCGGGGTAATTGGCAAGCAGGGTGAGCAGGGCCACTTTCCCGGCGGCATTGGCCTTTTCCAGGGCTTGCCGCATGGCAGGCACCGCTTCTTCCCCCATATCGGAAAGGCTTTCCAGCGCATTATCCGCCAGTTCATCCTCCCCGTCCTTCCTGTTCACCTGCAAATCCACATACAGGGAAAGGGGGGCCGTACTTTCAATTTCCCGAAGCAGCGTCATGGCTTCCATCACCGCTTCCCGGGGGGCACGTTCCTTCTGCATCAGCTGCATCAGGGCATTTTCTGCCTCAAGGCCCAGTTCGGCAATCCGGTTCATCAGCATATCCGGCACGGGAATGCGCTGCTTGATATAATCTTCCATCCAGTTTACCAATTGCTTGGGCTGGTCAAACTGTTCAAAATATTCGCCGGGCTTAGCCCCGGACAGCCAGTTGGCTGGGGTATCCAGAAACAAATCATAAATTTCCGGCATGGCTGCCTCGATGGCATCGTAGTTTTTGTATTCCTTGCCGTGTTCCTTCACATACGCCATCATGAAGCGTTCAAATTCCTTATCGAAATTGATACAGCGCATCGTGTTTCAATCCTCCTGTGTAAGATACAGATACCGGGCCAGTTTTCTTTCTATCCGCCTGCGGCCCGGCATGGCCGAAAGCCCGGCGGCAAACGCCTCTTTTTTCCCAAGGCGCAGCAGCACATACAAATACAAAACGCTGATTGCGTGGCCGTCCCGTTCATCCAGGGCCTTTTTCTCCCGGGGGTTCATGCGCCGCCACAAAGGATAGATGGCGGCATACACATCCTCCGCTTCCGCTTCTTCCCGCAGGGAAAAGGCAAACAGGTGCATCAGCCGGTTCAGCGGCCCTTGCTTTCTGCCCCGGCGTACGCCGCCGCACATCAGCCCCAGAATGGGCAAAAACATCATCCGCCCCACATAGGGCACATCTTCCTCCGGATGCCGGGCATGCCACAGGCCGCACACATCATCCGGGTCAATTTCCAGAATGGATTGCAGCACCCTTTCCGCCTTTTCCCTTTCCCCCATCTTTTTCAGGGATTGGTATTTCAGCAGCAGGTAATCCACGCTGCAGGGAAACATTTTCAGCTTTTCTTCCGCAAGGGCCAGCGCCTGGCCGAAAAGGCCCATCTGCCAGGCCATCATGCAAAAGGCTTCCACCTGCTGCAGGCATTCGCACAGCCCGGCGCACAGGCCCATGCAGGCCCTGGCCATTTCCTGCTTGCCCTGCTGGGCATACACCTGGGAAAGCAGCAGCATGGGCTGCATTTGCCCCGGCATTTTTTCCACGGCGTGGCGCACATAAGGCTCCGCCTCCTCCGGGGTATTTTGCAGCATGCCATATAAAATGGCCGCTTCGCCGGTTTTGCCCCTCTCCCATGCGGCCCTTGCCCTGTCCCTTGCCCCTTGCACGTCCCCCCGCTGCAGCCGCACCCTGGCAAAATGGCTCATGGCCTGGCTGCGGGCGGTGCGTTTTTCGGGCTTTTCATAGTTCCATGCATAGTTTTCCAGCACGTCCTGGGCCTGATGGGCCAGGGGGCTGTCCGGGGATAGGCGGATGCAGGCATCCAGCGCATTTTCGGCAATCATTTCCTCCTGCCGCTCCAAGGCGCACAAGCCGGTTTCATAGCACAGTTCCGGGGTGATGCCGCAATCCGCCGCCGCTTTCATCAGATACCGTTCTGCGGCGCTGATGCAATGCATGCTGCGGTAAATGGAGGCCAGTTCCAGGGCCACATGGCTGTCGCCGCTTTTTTCCAGGGCCTTGCGCATCATCAGGGCGGCATCCGGCATTCGGGAGGGGGTATAGGCCTTTCGTGCTTTTTTCGCCCAATAGGCGGCGGAACGTTCAAAGGGCACCACGCCCTTTTCCTGTTCCCTCATCGGGTGGCCCTTTCCAGAAGGGCAGCCAGATCTTCCTTGGTGAACTGGTGGGAGGTGCGGCAGAAATGGCAGGTAAGCTCCGCCCCTTCGTCTTCTTCCATCAATTCCGTCAAATCCCGGCGGCCCATGGCGATCAGCGCTTTTTCCATCTTTTCCCGGCTGCAATCGCACTGATAGGATACCGGTTCTTTTTCCAGAATTTGCAGATCCATGCCGTCGAACCACTTTTTCGCCAAATCTTCCAGCGGCTCTTCCGCCACTTCTCGGCTGATGGAAGTGAAGAACATGGAGCGGATTTCCAACAAATCCAGCACCTCATCCGGGCATCCGGGCAGGGGCTGAATCAGCGCACCGCCGGAAGAAAGGCAATAGCCATCGTTCACCAGGCAGCCCAGGGCCACCACGGAGGGCTTTTGTTCGCTGGTGGTGAAATAATGGGCAAAATCTTCCCCCAGTTCACCGCTCACCAGCTGGCACTGGCCCACGTAGGGTTCCCTCAGGCCCAGATCCTTGATTACCGTCAGCCTTCCCTCGTTACCGATATAGCCACCCACGTCCAGATGGCCGTCCTGTTTCAGGGGCAGCTCCACCTGGGGGTTCTGGGGGGCAATTTTTACCTTGGTTCCGTTGGCCACGCAGGTGATTTTCCCTGCCGGGCCATTGCCGGCCACGGTGACGGTGACGGAGGTTTCCTCCCCCTTCATCATGCAGCCCAGCATGGCCGTGGCCGTCATCAGCCGGCTCATGGCGGCGGTGGCGGTATCGGAAGGGGTGTGAATCTGCGCTGCTTTGCGGGTCATGCCGGTGGTACGAAGGAGCAGCACCCGGGCCATGCCGCCGCAAACGGTCATATGCAGAATTTCATCGGGCAGGTTCAGCAGGGCTAAATTTTCCATGTTACAAACAACCATCCTTTAATTTCTCAGGCTGTGAAGCGGTGCAGGAATGCGGCCGCCCCTTGCGATAAACAATTCGGAAGAGAAGGGATGCACGTCAATGATAGGCGCCCGGCCAAGCAGGCCGCCGAATTCCACTTCATCCCCCACCTTCTTGCCATGGGCCGGAATCAGGCGCACGGCGGTGGTTTTGTTATTCACCATGCCAATGGCCGCTTCATCCGCAATGATGGCGGAAATGGTGGCGGCGGTGGTATCCCCGGGCACGGCGATCATATCCAGCCCCACGCTGCAAACGCAGGTCATGGCTTCCAGTTTATCCAGGGTCAAAGCGCCGCAGGCAGCGGCCTCGATCATGCCGATATCTTCGCTGAGGGGAATGAAAGCGCCGGAAAGGCCGCCCACATGAGAAGAGGCCATCACGCCGCCCTTTTTCACGGCGTCGTTCAAAAGGGCCAATGCCGCCGTGGTGCCGTGGGTGCCGCAGCGCTCCAAGCCCATTTCCTCCAGAATATGGGCCACACTATCCCCGATGGCCGGGGTGGGGGCCAGGGAAAGGTCCACAATGCCAAAGGGCACATTCAGCCGGGAAGAAGCCTCCCGGGCTACCAACTGGCCCACACGGGTGATGCGGAAAGCGGTGCGCTTGATCATTTCCGCCACTTCGTCAACCCGCTGGCCTTTTACGTTTTCCAGGGCACGCTTCACCACGCCGGGGCCGCTTACCCCAACGCTGACGGCGCAATCCCCTTCCCCGGGGCCATGGAAGGCACCGGCCATGAAGGGGTTATCCTCCACCGCATTGGAAAACACCACCAGCTTTGCGCAGCCCAGGCCATCCTTATCCGCCGTGCGGATGGACAAATCCTTGATGATTTCGCCGCAAAGCTTCACCGCATCCATATTGATGCCGGCCCGGGTGGAACCCACGTTCACGGAAGAGCACATCACGTCCGTTTCGGACAGCGCCTCCGGGATGGAGCGAATCAGCCGCTCATCCGCCGCCGTCATGCCCTTTTGCACAAGGGCGCTATAGCCGCCGATAAAATCCACGCCCACAGTCTTGGCCGCCTTATCCAGCGCCCGGGCAATCACCACCGGGTTTTCAACGGCCCCGGTAATCAGGGAAATGGGCGTTACGGATACCCGCTTGTTCACAATGGGCACCCCAAAATCCCGTTCAATTTCCCGGCCCACTTTCACCAGGTTTTCCGCCTGGGTGGTAATGCGGTCATACACCCGCTGGGCCAGCTTCTTTTCATCATCGCACACGCAGTTAAACAGGGAAATACCCATGGTGATGGTTCTAACGTCCAGCTTTTCCTGGTCAATCATCCGCAGGGTATCCAGAATTTCATGGGTTTGAAACATAAGGGAACCTCCGGCTTAAATTTGATGCATGGTTTCAAAAATTTCGCTCTTCTGGATGCGGATCTGCACCCCGATGGCCTTGCCCAGGGCCTGCAAATCTTCCATCAGCATGGAAAAATCACAATCGGCAATATCCACGATCATAATCATGTTGAAATAGCCACCCAGGATGGTCTGGGAAATATCCAGAATATTGGAACCACGTTCAAACAACACGTGGGATACTTTGGCAATAATGCCCCGCCGGTCCACACCCAGCACAGAAACAACCGCCTTGGATACGTTTGCCATGGAAAGCTCCTTCCGCAGGGAACCCCTGCTGCTTCAACTCTATTTGCAAAGCACGCCTATCGCATACCTTTGCAATCGTATATTATAGCATAAGGGCCCCATGAATTCAAGCAAACCGGCCCTTTCTTCCCCCAAAATGCGCAAGAAAAACACCCGGAAGGATTTCTCCCTCCGGATGTTGCATTTCGATTTTGTTTAGCTGTGTTCCTTGGTGAACTTGATCAGTTCATCCAGGGTGGTGAAGGCCATGCCCACCACCGTATCGGCGCAGCCGTAATACATGGTGATGCGGCCGGTATCCTGGTCCACAAGCAGAGCGCAGGGGAACACCACATTGGGCACGTCGCCGGTGCATTCATACAGGGTTTCCGGGCCCATCAGGTATTCATGGCTGCGGTAAAGCACCTTCCAGGGTTCATCCTTATCCAGAATGGCGGTGCTGATGCGATACACAAAGCCGTTGCAGGTGGTGATGACGCCGTGATAGATCATCAGCCAGCCTTCGTCCGTTTCAATCGGCACCGGGCCGGGGCCGATCTTGGTGGACTGCCAGCCGCCCCAGGTGCCCATCATCCAGCGGTGATGGCCCCAGAATTCCAGGTCGTTGGACTGGCTGACGTAAATATCGCCAAAGGGAGTGTGGCCGTTATCGGAGGGACGGCTCATCATCATGTAGCGGCCATTGATCTTCCGGGGGAAGAGCACGCCGTTGCGGTTGAAGGGCAGGAAGGCATTTTCCAGCTGGGTGAAATGCACAAAATCCGTGGTGTAGGCCATGCCGATGGTGGGGCCGTGGGAGCCGTTGCAAGTCGGATGGTAGCCATGTCGTTCTGTGGGCCAAGGAGTTGTTTCATACATTTGTCTTCCTAAGACCGCTTGGCCTCCGACTTCGGCATGGCCTACACCACGGATTTTGTGCATTTCACCCAGCTGGAAAATGCCTTCCTGCCCTTCAACCGCAACGGCGTGCTCTTCCCCCGGAAGATCAAT
>JAZUQI010000284.1:0-11892 GCA_045605625.1 Clostridia bacterium | reverse complement strand
TCCCGTTTTTCCGGATGCTTTGCATCCGGTAGGCGGCACTTTGCCGCCGTGCCCGTGTGCGGAAGTTCAATGCTTTTGCGTGTCCCAATGAGCAGCGGCACATTGCTTGTCTTACAAGATGTCAATGTCCGCTACCGGGTCCAGGGGCAATGCCCCTGGCCAGGGTGAAGGGGTGGAACCCCTCACGGTTCCCTTTGTTTGTTCCATAAATTTCAGTTTATCATTTTCATTCCATCACAGCAGCACACGAAACTGTATTTACCGGTTGTAAAGTGAAGGATCACACTTTCCGTTCCACCGTCTTTACGGAAAAGGTGGCTTTTCTTATGGGCGAAATTATGATAAAATGGTGAAAAAGCAGGAAAACAACCAATGGTTGAGGGAAAAAACAACGCATGGTTGAGGAAAAAAGGCCCCATTCAACCATTGATCGGTTCATTTTGCAGGGGAGAGATGGTAAAGTAAAGCCATCCAAACAGAAAGGGGACAGAAAAGATGAACGAAACATTGGGCAGCCGCATTGCGGCCTATCGGAAAGAACAGGGCATGAAGCAGGAGGAACTGGCGGAAAAGCTGGGCATCAGCGCCCAGGCGGTAAGCAAGTGGGAAAACGACCAGACCTGCCCGGATATTTCCCTTTTGCCCACGCTGGCCAAGCTTTTTCAAGTAACGGTGGACGAACTTTTATCCGGCAAGCAGGCGGAGGAAACCAACGTGCGCATTTTGCCGGAGGGCAAGCGCAAGGATATAAAGGATATGATGCTGCGGATGAAGGTGGATTCCGCCGAAGGGGATAAGGTGCGCATCAGCGTGCCCATGGCCCTGGTGCAGGTGGCGGTGGAAATGGGCGTAGGCCTGCCCCAGATAAGCGGCAATGCGGCCTTGCAGAACATTGACCTGGTTCAGATTCTGGCCATCGTTGACAAGGGCGTGATGGGAAACCTGATGGAAGTGGAAGCTGCAGACGGCACCACCGTGTACATTTATGTGGAGTAAGCTATGAAAATTTTTGTGGAAGAACAGGGAATCACCAAAGTGAACCTGCATTTGCCCACCGGTCTTTTGCTGAACCGGTTCACGGCCCTTTTTGCGCCAAGGGCCATGAAGAGCCAGGATGGCCCGGAACTGACGGCCCAGCAGGCATGGCGACTGATGAAAACCCTGAAGGATTATAAGGCCGCCCACCCGGAATGGGTGATTGTGGAAGTGCATTCAGCCAACGGGGAGCATGTGGAGATCAGCCTGTAAAATGGAGTAAAATGGAATAGAAAAAACAGCCTGCCGGGGCGTGCATCCGCCGGGGGCTGTTTTCGTTTCAGGGAAAGGCAAAATGGGCGGCCACCTGCCGGGCCATTTCCTCCATGGGCACTTCTCCTTCGTTGATCAGGGAACGGTAGCCTTCTTTCCGGCATTGCTGCTCCACCGCCCGGGCAAAGAGAGCGTCCCGTTCCATCCAGTTTTCGAAGGCCGCTTCTTTATCGCTGCATTCCGCCAGCACATAGGCAACCCATTCCCGCTGCCGGTAATGAAACACCTGAAAATCTTTGGTGGGGGTGATGGACAGGTAGCGGTTTTCCGGAATATGGGCTTGCTTCATCAGCAGGGGCAGAAAGGCGGCTCCTTCGGTGAGGATGGCCCCGGGGGCGTTCAGCCCTTTCAGGTCTGCCTGAATATAGGGGAAAATTTCCTGATAAATGTCCAATTCCTCCTGGCATTGCAGGGCAGGGGGCCGCATCCAGATTTCTTCCGGCGTCATGGCCACTGCCTTTTTGCAGCAGGGCTTTCCGTCCGCCGCCGCCAGGGCCATGTAGCGTTCCAGGTGGTCATCCACCTTGAAATACGTAAGCCCGTATGTTTTGGAAAGCAGGCTGGCCACGGTGCTTTTTCCGCTGCAGGGGGAGCCGCCGATGTAATAAACGTTCATGTTGTTCCTCCAAAGGAATGGATATAATGCAATGATAGCATCGGGGGCCGTTTTGCGCAAGGGATGGATTGAGAAAAGG
The DNA here is from genome assembly GCA_045605625.1 of Clostridia bacterium. Taxonomy (GTDB): domain Bacteria; phylum Bacillota; class Clostridia; order Christensenellales; family Aristaeellaceae; genus RUG563. The sequence goes on along the minus strand of JAZUQI010000284.1, from coordinate 9,889 downwards.
GGGAAAATCTGCTATACTGGTTTTGCTGGGAGGGAGAGAGGTGGAAAACATCTGGCTGGAACACTATTATCATGCGGATTGCGAACCGCTGAAAAATATCATGCGTCTGCCCCGGGAAGCTGCCTTTGCCAAGGCAAGGCAGCTTGCGGATGCCCATCCGGAAACGACGGCTTTTTATCGTTTTGCGGATTTTGAAAATTATTATCCGCTGCGGCTGGAAACGGATAAAATGCTGTATGAGCGCTTTTGTGCATTGGGCGGAAAGCCACGGGAAAAACATCCCCTTTCTTTTGTTTTGGGCAGAAGTGATTATTTGCATCATTGGTTTGGGGATGGAAATATCATCCGCATTCCGCTTACATGGATTGAACCGGAAATCGTCAGCTTTACGCTGGGGGACAGCATGAGCACCCGCGCCCGGCTTGGCGACGTTACGTTGCTTACGCTGCCCATGCTGCAAAAGGCCATGCAGGCCCATCCGCAAGGCAGGGATGGCTATTTGCAGGATGTTTTTGCGCAGCATACGTACATCGAGGTGCAGGTGTGGGGGGATGTATCCGTTCCCGGCAAGGAAGTGCCCCATGCATAATGTGATGAAGCTGAAATACGGCAACACCAACACTTTTTTGATCCGGGGCGAAAAGGGCAGCCTGCTGATCGATACGGATTATGCCGGCACCATGCCTGCCTTTTACCGGGCCATCAAGGCCCAGGGCATGGCCCTTTCCGGCATCACGTATGTGCTGGCCACCCATTACCACCCGGATCACATGGGCCTCATCAGCAGCCTGATGGGGCAGGGGGTGCGGCTTTTGCTGATGGAAAACCAACGGGGAGCGGTGCACTTTTCCGATGCCCTGTTTGCAAGGGCCGGCCTTGCCTATGCCCCCATTGACGAAGAAAAGGCCCATGTGCTGGCCTTTTCGGAAAGCCGGGGGTTTCTCCAAAACCTGGGCATAAAAGGGGAAATGCTGCCCACATCCAGCCATTCCAAAGACGGCGTTTGCTGCCTGCTGGATGACGGGAAATGCTTTGTGGGGGATGTGGAGCCGCCGGAATTCCTGGCAGGCTATGAAGAAAACGAACCCCTGCGGCAGGATTGGCAGCGCATTATGCAGCATCACCCCCATCTTATCTATTTTGCCCATGCCCCGGAAAAGAGCGTAACGGAATGATGCAGGTTTTTGTCGGAAAATGTCATGTTCCTGTTTGGCTTCGGCATTGAAAGACGGCGAAAAATTTGCTATAATGCTGTTGATGTGAATTTAAGAAAAGGAAAGAAACCATGGCAAAGAAATTTTCGGATCGGTATAACAGCCGCAAATGGAAGTGGATGCGGCTTATCAAAGGGCTGGTGGCCCTGGCGGTGGTATTGTTTTTGGTGTTCCAGTTTGTGCTGGGGGTTTCGGTGGTGAATGGCAATTCCATGCTGAACACCCTGCAAAACGGGGATCTGGTTTTGTACACCCGGCTGAATAAGCAAGTGAAGGTGGGGGATATTGTTTCCCTTTCCCTGCCTTCCGGGGAATATTATGTGAAGCGTGTGGTGGCCGAGGCCGGGGATACGGTGGATATCCGGGATGGCAAACTGTATGTAAACGGCGTGGAAGAAGCGGCGGATTATGCCGTGGGCGAAACGCTGGCGGAAAGCCTGTCCCTTTCCTATCCTTACACGGTGGAGGAAGGGCATGTGTTTGTGCTGGGGGATAACCGCCCCGAATCGGTGGACAGCCGGTATTTCGGCGCCGTGAATTTGCAGCATATCACCGGGCTTTTGAAACTGCGGCTGGGCTTTTTCTACGTGAATGGTTTATAAAATGCATGCGCCTTAACCGGGCGCATTTTTAGAAAGAAGGCAAGAAAAATGAGCAATCTTTTGTTCGCCGCCAACACGGTGCTGCCCCTTTTGCTGCTGATGAGCGTGGGCTTTTTAAGCCGCAAAATCGGCCTGCTCAATGACGGGCTGGTAAAGGGCATCAATCAGCTGATTTTCAAATTATTTTTGCCGGTGAATTTGTTTATGAGCGTTCTGAAAACGCCCTATGACACCAAACTGGAAGGCAAGGAATTTTTCTTTGTGTTCTTTGGGCTGATGGCGCTGTTTCTGGCCCTGATGGTGATTGTGCCCCTGATTGAAAAGGACAGGAAAAAGGTGGGTGTATTGATTCAGGGCATGGGCCGGGCCAATTATGCCTTCTTTGGCATTCCCCTGGTGGCCATGCTGTTTCCGGGGCAGGATACGTCGCTGGCGGCGCTGCTGGTTACGGTGACGGTGCCGGTGTATAACGTGATGAGCGTGATTGCCCTTTCTGCCTTTGGCGGCGGCAAGGTGGACGTGAAAAAAATCATCCTGAACATCCTGAAAAACCCGCTGATTATTTCTTCGCTTCTGGGCCTTGTGTGTTGGCTGATGAAATTGCAGCTGCCCGCCTTCCTGAACACCACCCTGTCCGATATGGCCAAGGTGGCCACCCCCCTGGCCCTGTTCACCTTGGGCGGTGCCATCACCATTCAAAGCGCAGTCAGCCACCGCAGGCAGCTGTTGATCGGCGTGCTGGGCAAATTGGTGGCGGCCCCGGTGGTGTTTTTGACGGCGGCGGTGCTGCTGGGCATCCGGGGCGTGGGCCTGGCTTGCGTGCTGATTTCCTTCGGTGCCCCCACGGCGGTCAGTTCCTATCCCATGGCCCAGCAAATGGGGGGCGATGGGGAACTGGCGGCGGAAATTGTGGCCATGACCTCCGTTTGCTCCATCCTTTCCACGTTCCTGTTTGTGTTCCTGTTAAAGACCATGGCTTTTATTTAAGGGTAGAAGAAAGCGCACTTCCTTTCCTGAAACAGCGGAAGGGACGTGCGCTTATTTCTTTGCCTTTTTTTCAGGCGAAATTCATTTTTTCTTTTTGTACAGCCGGAAGAAAACCATGCTTACAAGCAGCGGAAACAGGATGCGGCCGTAATTGACGCCATCCCATCCCCTCTGCCGGATACCTTCTGCCACATCGAAAACGCCGGCAATGCAGGCAATCAGGGCCAAAATGGCAAGCAACGCATATATTTTCATCAGAGGGCCTCCTAACGATGCATTGAAAACACAAAGCCTGGCATTTCAGGGATGCAGCAAAAGCTCCAGCACGTTGCCCCGGTTATCCGGCACAAGCACGTTCAGGGTTTCATTGGAATAGGGGATGGATAGACGGCCGGTGGCGGAATCAAACTGATAGGGCAGGGAGGCGCCGTTTTGATTGGTGACGGAAATATTCATGCCGTTGATGCCGGAATCCGGATCCTCAAAGAAGAGGCGGAGGGAATCCCACACCCGCTGGGTGGTGACCAACCGGGGCTTCACATAATCCACCCCGGAAACGGAAACCGTTTCTTTGGCGGCCTGCATGTTAAACAGCGTCACCGCAATTTCCATTTCCCCGTTTTGCCCGGGGGTGACGGTATAGGTGCCGCTGCCGGATTCATACACCGGCTGGGTGCTGCCGTCAATCTGGGCGGTCAGGTTCCTCACCGGCAGGGCGGAAGAAAGGCGCACGTGGAAGATGGGGTTTTGCGTTTCGTTTTGTTCGTCCGGGGTGATGGTGATTTTGGTGGAAATAAACAGCATGGGCAAAAGGGCAAACAGGCACAAAATCACCAGGATCACCGTGCGCTGCAGGGCAAAGCGTTCCTTTCTGTAATTGCTGTAGGCGGTAAGGGTTTGCAGGGGCACGGAATTGGGCGTCTGATCGCAGGAAAGGAAAATGTTTTCCAGCATCTGCTCCGCCGTTTGCATGGGAAGGGGCTGCACTTTTTTGTGTTTCACCTTGCTCATACGCTGCCCCCTTCCAATGTGAACTTGGGCAGGCGTTTCATGCCGCTGGTGAGGTAGCCCCTCACTTCCCTTTTTGTCAATTCCATCAGGGAGGCAATGCGCCCGGTGCTCAAATGGCAGAACCATTTCAGCAGCATCACCTGGCTTTCCGTAAAGGGCAGGTTCACCAATTGATGCAGGGTGTATTCCCGGCCGGCAACGGAAACGGCAATGCTTTCCGGGTTGGTGGGCAGGGAAGGATCGTGCTTTTGCTTCATCTTCAGGCACACCCGGAAGCTGATCTGGGCAAGCCAGGTGATAATCAGGGCGTTGTCATTCAGCCGGTTCAGCTGCTTCAGGGCCTGCACATAGGTTTCCTGCAGGGCTTCCTGGGCAAGCAGCGGATCCTCCAGGTAATAGCAGCAAAACTGATATTGCTGCTGGTGGGTGGCGGCGAATAATTCTGCAAAGGCGTTGCTGTCCTTCTCCTTGGCATGGCGCACCAGTTCGGTTACATATTGTATATCAAGGCTGGGCATGAATCCGGCTCCTTTTCACAAGCGGTTATTGCATGGCCTGGCGCACACGGCGGTCCGCCAGGGCGATGAGCTGGTTAATGGTTTTCACGTTGGGGCCTTCCCCGAAGGCACGGCCGCTGATGAACTGCAGCTCGTGGTTTTCTTCTGCGGCATTATAGGCACCCACCGTTTCCGTTACCCGGGAGAGGAACATTTGCAATTTTTCTTCCGTGCATTCTTCAAACAGGGCCATGAACTTATTGCCGCCGTTGCGGCCCACAAAGCACAGCCCCAGGGAGGAGGTGTGCAGAATATTGGAAAAGGCCTGGATGGCTTCATTGCCGGCCAGGTAACCAAATTGTTCGTTGATCTGGCGGATATTGCTCAAATCCACCATGATGCAGCCCACTGTATCGGGCAGGGGCTTATCCAGATATTTTTCAATCATGGCATCGCAGCTGAAGCGGTTGGCAATGCCGGCAATATGGTCGTTATGCACGGCATAGTCCAGCTCGCTGTAATCCTTTTTCAGGGAGGAGAAGGAGGCAAAATCCCACAGAATAAACAGGAAGGATAAAACGGCAATCAGCCACAATAAACCGCTCAGCAGTTTCACGGCCGGGTTGCTGCCAATCAGCTGATACAATTCCCCATCCGAAAACACCAGGTACAGCCCGGCGCCGGTGATTAAAATGAACAAAACCAGCTGGATGGTTTTCATCAGTTCCACTTTCTTTTTCAAAATGCACATCCTCCTAAAAGCCATGTAACCCAAATATCGTCCTTCAATAGTTACATTATAGTGGCAAAATGCCCGAAAGAAAAGCCCTTTTTTCAAGAAATTCACAAAAAAGTAAGAAAAAATTGGGGTTTAAGTATTTACAAATGCAGGAAAAGAGTATATAATGTTTCCTGTAAAGTAACTCGTAATGTAACTAATTCCATTCAGGTGAAACGGTTGCACGTTTCCCTCCGCTTTTTACACGGCCCATGGCCCGTGAAAAGAAAGGATGTTCAATACATGAAGCTTCAACTGAAACGACTGCTTACCATCGTGCTTACGGTGGCCTTGGTATTTAGCCTGGCTTATGTCTCCTGGGATCATCAGCTGCGCGCCTCCGATGGGGATGGCTCCGTCACCGCTGCCGAACAGCAGCAGCAGGCGGAACAGACGCTGGCCCCCGTGGAAGTGATTGTTCCCCCGGCGGAAGAACCTGCTCCTGCTCCCGTGGTGGAAGAGGCGGCCCCTGCTCCCGTGGTGGAAGAACCGGCTCCTGCTCCTGTGGTGGAAGAACCGGCCCCTGCCCCCGTGGTGGAAGAACCGGCCCCTGCTCCTGTGGTAGAAGAGCCTGCTCCTGTGGTGGAAGAACCGGCTCCCGCTCCCGTGGTGGAAGAACCGGCCCCCGTGGTTGAAGAAGTTGTGGTTGAAAAGCCCGTGGTTGAGGAACCCGTGGCTGAAGAACCTGCCCCCGTGGTTGAAGAGCCCGCTGTCGAAGAACCCGTGGTCGAAGAACCTGCGGTGGAAGAAGTCGTGGCCGAAGAACCTGTAGCAGAAGAACCCGTAGCGGAAGAACCTGTGGCCGAAGAACCCGTTGTGGAAGAAGTGGTAGATAAGTTCGCCAACGCCAGCGTGACTGTGCGGATGCAGAACCAGGGCGATATCTACTTTGGTGATTATGTAACCCTGCTTGCGGAAGTGAATGGCGTGGCCGATGGCGCTTCCTATTCCATCCGCTGGCAAACCATTCGGGACCAGGAAAAGGGCTGGGAACAGATTGGCTCCGGCAGCACCTATTCCTTCACCGTCTCCGAAAGCAATGCCACCCTGCCTTACCGGGCCGTGCTGGTATGTAACGATTGATCTTCTCTGTTTCTCCTTTTAGGCCGTCCGAAAGGGCGGCTTTTTCCATGGTTTGCAAGAAGGAACAGAATGTGATATGATAAGAAAAGCCGGATACGGCACTTGAAATTTGGGAGGGAATCGTCCGTGGAGGACTCCTTTGGGCAATGGCTGATTGAGATTGGATTAATCATTGCAAGTTTCGTTTTAACCCTGGCGCAAACGTCCCTGCGCCATGCCAGCGAAAGCAAGCTGCCGGAGAAGCAAAAAAATTCTGCCCGGGGCGAAAGGCTGCTTCGCCGCATGGATGCCCCCCAGCAGGCCATTCTGGCCCTGCGAGGGCTGGAGTTGTTTTTGCTGATGCTGTTCGCTTTGTGGAGCATCCGCATTTTCCACAACGATGCCCTGCCGTATTGGCTGACGGCGCTTTTGTGCAGCATGGGGGCATCCTTCCTGTGCATGACGCTGTGCAAGGCCTTTGCGGAAAGGGTGGCCAAGCGCTGGGCGGAAACGCTGGTGTGGCGGCTGTTCCCTTTGATTGAAGCGGTGCATGTGTGCCTGTTTCCCATCAGTTTTCTGTGCCGGATGCTGTCCAAGGGGCTGATGAAGCTGCTGGGGCTGGATCCCAAGGCGGCGGAAGAGGAAGTGACCCAGGAAGAAATTCTGGCCATGGTGGAAATTGGCGAGGAATCCGGCGTGATTGAAAGCGATGAACACGAAATGCTGAAAAACGTGTTTGACTTCGGGGATATGACGGCGGCGGAATGCATGACCCACCGGATGGATGTAACCGCCATCCATGTGGAGGACAGCACCGAAGAAATTCTGCAAACCATTCGGGAAAGCGGCCTTTCCCGGTTCCCGGTGTATCAGGATAATATCGACGACGTGGTGGGCGTGCTGGCCACCCGGGATTTCCTTCTGAACCTGGAATCCGCTGCGCCAAAGCCCTTGAAGGATTTGCTGCGTGAACCCTATTTTGTGCCGGAAACGGTGCCCAATGATGTGCTGCTGCGGAATATGCAAAAGGGCAAAAATCATTTGGCCATCGTGGTGGATGAATACGGCGGCATGAGCGGCATCATCACCCTGGAAGATTTGCTGGAAGAAATCGTGGGTAATATTTACGATGAATTTGACCCGGCTTCCGAAACGGAACTGGAAAAAATCAGCGAAAACCAGTGGCGTGTGTCCGGCATGGCGGAGGTGGAGCTGCTGGAAGAAGAATGGCAGGTGCATCTCCCCGGCAGTGAGGATTATGACACCCTGGGTGGCCTGGTGTTCAGCCGGTTTTCCGTGATCCCGGAAGATGGCTCCACCCCGGAAATCACCCTCTATTGCACGGAGGATGGCCAGCCCCCGGCAGAAGGGGAGGATCCGGTGCCGGTGTTGCACATTCAGGTGGAAAAAATTGAAGAGCGCCGGGTGGAAAAGGCCCTGGTCACCCGCATCAGCCCGGAAGATGCGGCCCAGAAGAAAGAAGCATAAATCAAAAAAGCTGTTGCATGAAAAGCCATGCAGCAGCTTTCTTCATTCCGTCTCTTCGGCTTTTTCTTCCGTTTCCTGGCCCACAGCGGCGGCAAGCGCCCGTTCCACCAAGGCCATTTTTTCCTTCGTCAATTGCCCCAGATGCCGGATCAACCGGCTTTTTTCCACCGTGCGCACCTGCTCACACAGAATGATGGAGGGCTTTGCAATGCCCCCCTGGGGCGGCGTGATGGGCACATGGGTGCGCAAGGGATGCTTGCCGGTGCGGGAAGTGAGGGGCAGGATGATCACTGTGGGGCTGAACCGGTTGCCCAAATCGTTCTGAATAATCAATACCGGGCGTTTACCGCCCTGCTCCGATCCGATCACCGGGTCCAGATCGGCAAAATATATGTCACCGCGTTTCACGTTTTTTCACGCTCCGATGGCGACAGCCAACGGGCGGCTGCCGCCGCTGATGGCGAAAGGAAATGCCCCTTTCTGCTGCCAGTATATGCAAAAAGGGGCCGTGCGGTTTATTTGACAAGGCAGGGCCTTTCTGCTATAATCCAGCATTGTATACAATGAGGAGGGGAAAACATGAAGAAGAAAAAGCGTTTTCTGCTTTTGATGGGGATATTCCTTTTTGTTCTTTTAGCGGCTGGGGCGGCCCTGTATTTTTTGCCCATCAGCTTTGGCGGCACCGGGGTGAAGCGGCCCGATGCCCTGCCGGGGGATACCCTGCTTTCGGCGCAGCAGGTGCAGGCGGACCGGCAGCAGCTGATCCATTACGTGGAAAGCGTGCACCCCTTCTTTGTGGATGGCAGCGACCAAACGGCATACCAGGCCGTCAGGGAAACCTACCTTGCCGAAACGAATGACGCCATGACGGTGGATGCCTTCATGGGGGCCAGCGCCCGGTATCTCACCGTTTTCGGGGATGGGCACACCAAGCTTTCCTGGCAGTATGGGAATGAAGTGGCCATCTATCACAGCTATCGGGATGGGCAGATGTATTTTGCGGATGAATCCGGCGTGACGGATTTGGCCATCACCGCCGTGGATGACGTGCCCATGGAGCAGATTTTTGCCGCCATGGATGGCCTTTTCCCGGCGGAAAATGAAATGGCCGTGGCGAAAAATTACAACAATTATTTCACCTCGGAAAACCTTTTGAAAATGGCCGGGGTGAACGTGGAAAAGGATGTGTTCACCGTCACCTTATCCGATGGCACCACCCGGGAATGCACCTGGTTTGTGCCGGAGGAAACGGCCGCCTCCGCCGAACCCTGGGGGAACAAAGCCCGGTGGGAGGGGGATATTTTCGTGGTGGAGTTTGTGGAGTGTGTGGATGATGAAAACCTGAAATCCATCGCCCGGGAGATGAAGCAGGCGGTGGAAAACGGCTGCACCAAGGTAATCATCGATGCCCGGGGCAACGGCGGCGGCAGCTCCAACGCCTGTGAGCGGCTGCTGGAAGCCATGGGCATGAAAGCGCCCACCTACGGTATGCTGCTGCGCTATTCTCCGGCGGCAAAGGAGCAGAGGGGCTATCTGCGTTCCTCCGGAACCTCCATCATGAAGCCCAGCCAGAACGCCCGGCAGAACGAAAAGGTGAATCTGGTGGTTTTGTGCGACCGCTTTACCTATTCCTCCGCTACCATGCTGTGCGTGTATGTACGGGACGGCGGCCTTGGTACGTTGATTGGTGAAGCGTCCTCCAATATGCCCGGTATGTACGGGGATATCACCTATGTTGCGCTGGAAAACGCCCATCTTTATGCCTCTGTTTCTCACAAGCGCTTCCTGCGCCCCTCCGGCGAAACGGAGGAAAGAATGCTGGTGCCGGATATCCAAACGTCTTCCAAGGATGCCTGGCAGGCAGCGGTGGATTTTTTGAACGGGAAGTGATGGAGGGGGATGGTCAGGGGCCTGTGCGGCCCCTGTACCCCGCACCAGGGGTAGCACCCCTGGACCCTTTTTGCGACGGGACGATAGAGAAAACCCAACGTTTTTCCGCACGAAACATGAGGAAGAAATAACGCAATCCACGGGCGTAATGAAAACAATAAAAATAGCGGTTGGAAAAATGCATTTTTCCACCGCCATTTTTTTGTTTCCCCCGGATGCTATGCATCCGCCAGGCGGCGAAACGCCGCCCAGCCCGTGGGGGAACAAGCTGCCTTCTCTATTTCAATTTCCCCTCCAGCGGCTTATTGCTTGCAAGGATGCACAGCCTGTTCCGCTAAAGGGTGCAGGGGCAATGCCCCT
>JAZUQI010000283.1:0-3465 GCA_045605625.1 Clostridia bacterium | reverse complement strand
CTGCTCCGGTTTTCTCAGTATTTCCTGTACCAGCTGGGGATAACGGTGCTCATGCCGTTGTACCAGGTGAGGATATCCTGTGCCTGCTGCTGCATCACGGCAATTTCCTCATCGCCGAAGGGAATGGCCCAGGGCAGGCTGCCCAGGCTGTTGCTGGAAACATACAGGGCCAATGTTTCCCAGAAATACAGGGGCACGGCGCCGCCGAAATACCCGTCCACCATGCCGGCGGCGAAGGCGGGGGCTTTCTGGCCGCACCACACGATGCGGTTGAATTCCTCCCATGGGTCGCCGAAGTCAAAGCGGTTGAAATCAATGATGATCAATTTTCCGTCTGTATCGATCATCATGTTGCCAATGTGGAAATCCCCGTGCTGAAAGGTGAGGGGACGGTTTTTGAGCAGATGCCGATGGGTGTTCAGATAATCAATGAACGCCTGCCCGCCCTCATATTTCAGGGGACAATCGGTGTACATCTGAATTTTCCGGTCGATCTTGGCATTGAAACGCCCTTCCCATTCGGGCACCCATTCCGGTGCAGGGATGGTGTGGATTTTCTGCAGGTATTCTCCGGCCTTCCAGCCGTATGCATACTGCTTGCTTTCCGGCAGGGTACGCATCACATCTTCCGCATCACTGCCCTCCACCCAGCTGTGGATGGTGTTTGTTTCCCTGTCCGTTACCTCCAGATGCAGTGCACGGCACATGGGTATGCCGGTTTTTTCCACCTGCTGCATCCAGTAAAACTCAGCTTTCTTTTGCTCAGCCATGGTGAGCGGAGCCGTTCGAAGCAGGTATTTCTGGCCTTTTTCATCGGTGATGCAATATTTCTCATCACCGGACCAGCCCTTGTCGATTTTTACTTTCGTTTTGATGGGGAATGGCAGCATAGTGCCTCCTGTTATTCGCTTCGGTCGGTGGTGTACATGCTGTACATATGGCTGTAAATGCCGCCTTTGGCCATCAGCTGCTGATGGTTGCCGGTTTCCTCCACGCCCTTTTCTGTCAGCACCCAGATTACGTCCGCATTGCGGATGGTGGTAAGGCGGTGGGCGATGGTGAAGGTGGTGCGGCCCTTGGCCAACTCTTCCAGAGAGCGCTGCACCAGCAGCTCGCTTTCGTTATCCAGAGCGGAGGTGGCTTCATCCAGAATCAGAATGGGCGGGTTTTTGAGGAACACCCGGGCAATGGACAGGCGCTGCTTCTGCCCGCCGGACAGCTGCACGCCGCTTTCGCCGATGTAGGTATCATAGCCATTGGGCAGTTTCTGAATGAAATCGTGGGCCCCGGCCTGCCTGGCGGCGGCGATGATTTCCGCTTCCGTGGCCCCGGGCTTGCCGTAGGCAATATTTTCCTTCACGGTGCCGGAGAAGAGATACACCTCCTGCTGCACCATGCCGATGGCGCTGCGCAGGGAGGAAAGGGTGAAGGATTTGATATCCTCCCCATCAATCAGGATGCGGCCCTTGGTTACGTCATAAAACCGGGGAATCAGGTTGCACAGGGTGGTTTTGCCGCTGCCGGAGGGGCCCACCACTGCCACGTTCTGGCCGGGGGATACGTGCATGTTCAAATCTTCCAGCACTTCATGTTCCGTATCATCGGAGTAGTGGAAACCCACATGATCGAAAGCGACTTCCCCCTGCACCTGGCCCAGTTCCCGGGCGCCGGGCAGGTTTTGAATTTCGATGGGGGCATCCATCACTTCACAGAAGCGCTCAATGCCCGTCATGCCGTTTTGGAACTGCTCCGTAAATTCCACGATGCGGCGGATGGAGGTGAGCAGGGTGTTGATATACAGAAGATAGGCCACATAGCTGCCCACGTCAATCTTCCCGGCGGCCAGGAACAGGGCGCCCACCACCACTACCACGATGTACATCAGCCCATCAAAGAACCGGGTGACGGTGTGGAAGCCGCTCATATACTGATAGCGCAGTTTTTTCAGCCGGAAAAATTCCAGGTTGCCCTTGCCGAACTTTTCTTCTTCCATGGGTTCGTTGGCAAAGCTTTTCACCACCCGGATGCCCAGCAGGCTGTCTTCCACCTGGGCATTCACTTCCCCCAGCTGGTGCCGGCTTTCCTTGAAGGCCCGGCGCATTTTTTTGCTGAAATAGCTGGTGCCAATCAGCATGAAGGGCAGAATGAGGAAAATGATGAGGGTAAGCACCACGTTGGTGTTGCAAAGAATCAGGAAGGAGGCCAGAATTTTCACCACGGCAATCAGCACTTCTTCGGGGAAGTGGTGGGAAAATTCGGTGATGTCAAACAAATCCGAGGTGATGCGGCTCATGATCTGGCCGATTTTGGTGTTATTATAAAAGGAGAAAGAAAGCTGCTGCAGGTGGGCGAACAAATCCGTGCGCATATCCGTTTCCAGTTTGGTGCCGGTTACGTGGCCCCAGTACTGCATGAAATAATTGGCGGCGGTATCAATCACACGCAGCAAAAGATAAATGCCCCCCAGCTTCAAAATCCAGCCGGTGGTGATCTGGGTGTAATCCGCCACGGCCTGATTGGTGATGATTTTGATGATCTGGGGGAAAATCACTTCGCACAATGTGGTGAGCAGGGCGCAGAACAAATCCAGCGCCATTTCTTTTTTATATTTGCTGTAATAGGGCAGGAAACGCTTGAAAAGAACGGAGGTTTTCATCTGCCGTCCGGCTTTTTCGCTCATGGGAGGCTCCTTTCGTGGATCACAGCCTGAGGGCTGGCTTGGCGTTCAGGGAAAGATCGGCCAATTCGCCGTTTTTCAGCCGATAATAGGCGGCGGAGCCGATCATGGCGGCATTATCGCCGCACAGGGACAGCTTTGGCATATACAGGGGAATGCCCAGCCGATCGCACCTTGCCTGCATTTCCCGGCGCAAAAGGGAATTGGCGGAAACGCCCCCGGCCAGCACCATGCAGTTCAGTTTCAAATCCTTGGCGGCCTGCATGGCTTTATCCGCCAGCATATCCACCACCGCCTTGCGGAAAGAAGCGGCCAGATCCGCATCGGAAAAGGCAATATTCTTTTGCCGCATATTGTGCACGGCGTTGATAAAGGCCGTTTTCAGGCCGGAGAAGGAATAATCATACTTGCCTTCGGTGTGGGGCCGGGGCAGCTTCAGGGCCTCAGGGTTGCCCTCTTCCGCCAGCTTATCCAGCAGCGGCCCGCCGGGATAGGGAATGTTCAAAACCCGGGCGGCTTTATCAAAGGCCTCCCCGGCGGCATCATCCTGGGTGCAGCCGATGATGCGGTATTTGCCGTAATCCTCCACGGAAAACAGGTGGCTGTGGCCGCCGCTGACCACCAGGCAGGCAAAGGGCGGCTGCAAATCCTGATGGGTGAGGAAATTGGCGCAGATGTGGCCTTCAATGTGGTTCACGGGAATGAGGGGCTTTTTCGCCGCAAAGGCCAGGGCCTTGGCGCAGCTGACCCCAATCAGCAGCGCCCCCACCAGCCCGGGGCCATAGGTG
>JAZUQI010000282.1:0-2496 GCA_045605625.1 Clostridia bacterium | reverse complement strand
AGAGGGTTACCGGGAAAGCCTGCAAGTGCTGGAAGATGCCGGCATCGCCCATTTCGGCAGCTATCGTTACACCCGGGAAGATGGGTTTGATCAACTGGCTGTAATAGAACGAAAAGGCATCCGCTTTGGTTTCATCGGCATTTCCTATCCTCAGGATTCCCACCTGAAAGCCATTTCTGCCCGCATTGAAAAGCTGAAAACGGAAGAAAAATGCGATGTGGTGATCGTCAGCCTCCATTGGGGTCGGGAAACCCACATGACCCCGGAAAGTTGGCAATATAAATACGCCAAGAACGTGCTGGATGCCGGGGCGGATATGATCTGGGGCCACCATCCCCACGTGATTCAGCCCATCCATTTCTATCAGGGTAAGCCCATCCTCTATAGCACCGGCAATTTCACCTTTGGCACCATGTCCCACGTGGATCAATCCACCGGCATTTTCCAGGTGACCTTCGAAAGAAACGCCGAAGGTAAAGTGGAAGTGACCAAACTGCAAGTAATCCCCTGCGAAACCCAATACAGCCCGGATTTCCGCCCCATTGAACTGGAAGATGAAGCGGAAAGGAAAGCAGTATTCCGGGAATTGACGTTCCGGAAAGTGGTTTATAAATTCTTTGATAACCTGCCGGATAGCTTCCTGGAAACGGGCATTGTAAAGCTTGAAAACGGCGCATTTGTGGAATAAAGAAATTTCAAAAAACTCGTGCTGCAAAACGCAACACGAGTTTTTTCTTATTTTCTGTTTACCAGGTATTCCATGGCCATGGCATATCCATCAAAGCCAAAACCGGCAAAGGTTTTTTCACAGGCCAGCCGCACATAGGAGACTTTTCTGAATTCCTCCCGGGCGTTTACATCCGTCAAATGCACTTCGCAGGCAGGAATGGAAACCGCTTTCAGCGCATCCAAAAGGGCGATGCTTGTGTGGGTATAGGCCCCGGGGTTAATCACAATGCCGTCAATCCGCTGATAAGCATTCTGAATGCAATCCACCAAATCCCCTTCATGGTTGGATTGATACAATTCCACTTCCACGTTTAGTTTTTCCGCCGTTTCCTGGATGAAATTGCACAGCGCCTTGAAATCCTTTGCGCCATACAGGTTCTTTTCCCGAATGCCCAGCATGTTCAGATTGGGCCCGTTAATCACCAATAGCTTCATAAAAACCCTCCTGCACTTTCTGTGCGGCAAAGCTCAGCATTGCGTTATTTTCGATCACATAATCCGCAGCCTGGGCATAAAGCGCTTTCCGTTCATTCCAAAGCCGTTCAACGGCGCCGTCCCCGGCGGACAGGGGCCTGCCGTTCCTTGCCAGCTTTTCCAAGGGACGCTGAATGAGGCACACCCGGCTGTTCTGATGCATCATCAGGCGGTTCTCTTCTTTCAAAATGGCACCGCCGCCGGTGGTGATTACCGCACCGTGGCCGCAGCAAGCCTCCCGAATCACCTGGCTTTCCAAAAGGCGGAAATGATCTTCGCCATCCTGGGCAAAAATATCCGGAATGGTTTTTCCGGCCAGACGCTCAATTTCTGCATCGGTATCAATCAAGGGCCGCTGCATCTTTTCAGCGATCAGTTTACCAAGGCTGCTCTTTCCGCAGCCGGGCATGCCAATCAGCACCAGATTCAGCGTTTCGCTCTTGATTTGATTCACAATTCTTTCGTCAACGGAAGGGGAAATAGCCTTTCCGGTGAACAGCTCCGCCGCCATCCTTGCCTGCGCCACCAGCATATACAAGCCGGAGACGGTTTTGAGCCCTAACCTATCTGCCTGCTGAATGAGGGACGTTTTTTCCGGATTGTAAATCACATCCACCACGCTTTGCACATGAGGCAGTTTTCCTAAATCCACGGGAGATACACCGTTCTTGGGATACATGCCAACAGGCGTTGTGTTTACCAGCAGCTGCGCATCCTGATGGTTTACATACAGTGTATCATAGTTTTCCACACCGCTTCTGGAAATTACAACAATTTCTTTGGCTTCCATGCGCCGAAGGGCTACTGTGGCCATCAGGCTGGTGCCGCCGCTGCCAAGGATAACGGCCTTTTTGCCTTTGGCTTCCATTCCTGCATGATGCAGCATGGCCATGAAGCCGCCCACATCGGTGTTATGGCCGAATAAGGTGCCGTCTGCCCGTTTCACAATGGTGTTCACGCATTGAATTTCCGCCGCATCTGGGGAAAGTTCATCGCAATAGGGAAGTACGGTTTTTTTGTAAGGAATGGTCACGTTGATGCCACGGAATTCCTTGGCTTTCATAAAGGCATCCACACGTTCCGGCGGCATAGGGCAAAGCTGATAATCATAATCCGCCAGGGCGGCATGAATTTGCGGAGAATAGCTGTGGCCCAGTTTTTCACCGATCAGGCCGTAATCCATGAACGATCGCCTCCGGTTATTTTTCGGCATAGGCACCAAGGAACACGAAATGCTCGGTGCGCTTTTCCAGTTCGCAAATCAAATCCACCACAGCAGGATCCCGAAGATCT
>JAZUQI010000281.1:0-7570 GCA_045605625.1 Clostridia bacterium | reverse complement strand
CAAACCGGTTCACAAATTCCTGCATGATGGAGGCAGGGAAGCCCCAGCAGTTCATGGAAACGGCGGTATCGCCGGGGAGGAAGGTGTACGTTTCGCCGCCGTCTTCGGTATAAGCAGCGCCGTCGCCCTGCATGACGATGGTGGTGCGTTCCGTGATGGCGGTCATGTATTCGTCCTTTTCATCGGTTTCGCACACGCCCCGGGAAACAGAGCCGTTTTCCGTCAACGTATTGCGAATCAGATAGCCCACCATGGAAAGCTGGCTGTCATCCTTGTTATTGGCAAGGAAATCGTGCATCTTTTCAAAAGCTTCGGTGCCGTAGAAGTCGTCCGCATTGATGACGCAGAAGGGGGCATCCACCACATCCTTGGCACAAAGCACCGCATGGGCCGTGCCCCAGGGCTTCACCCGGCCTTCAGGGATGGTATAGCCTTCGGGCAGCACATCCGCCTTCTGGTGAACGAAAATGATCTTGGCCTTATCGCCAATGCGATCGGCAATGGTTTCCCGGAAAAGCTGTTCGTTTTCCGGCTTCACAATGATGATGATTTCATCAAAGCCAGCCCGAACCGCATCAAAAATGGAATAATCAATGATGATGTGCCCTTCGTTATCCACCGGCGCCATCTGCTTCAGGCCGCCGAAACGGCTGCCCAGGCCAGCGGCCATGATAATCAACTGCGTTTTCTGCATGATAAAACCCCTCCTTTGGAATTCTCTGGTATTATAGCGCAAAATGTTGTTTTCGTAAACAGCATTTTACATGTTCACAATCCGGGTGGCCACTTTTTCAATGAATGCCCCGTCATGCTCCACCAGAATCATGGTGGGGTGGAAGGCGGTAAGCAGCTTTTCCAGCTGAATCCGTGAAAGTACGTCAATATAGTTCATGGGTTCATCCCATAAATATAAGTGGGCCGATTGGCAAAGGCTCATAGCCAGCATGATTTTCTTTTGCTGGCCCACGCTTAGTTCATTCAGCCGGTGTTCAAAATGCTCCCGGTTGAAATTCAGTTTTCGCAAAATTGTTTTGAACAGCGTTTCATCAATGCCGTGATATTGCACAAAAGTGTTCATATCCCCGGACAAATGCACCTTTTGGGGCACGTAGGAAAGGATGCATCCGCTTTGCAGCTTCACAAGGCCCTTTTCCGGCTTCACATCGCCGGTCAAAAGCCGGATTACCGTGGATTTTCCGCAGCCGTTTGCGCCATTCAATGCCACAATTTCCCCCGGCTGCACCGCAAGGGAAAATTGCCTTAGTACCTGCCGCTCGCCGAAAGAAACATCCACATCCTGAAGCTGAGCCACCGCCCCTTTATTCTGAAACAGGGGATGCAGTTTCAATTCTTCGCTGTATTCAATGTTTTTCAATAATCCCTGTTTTTCATCCACCGCCTTATCCATGCGGAATTCCATGTTTTTGCGCTGCTGCTGCATGCGCCTGGATTTTTCCCCCATATAAGAACGGGCATTTTTCATCCGCTCATGGCTGTCTTTACTAACGCCGAACTTCTTGCTTTCGGCCTTATCCGCCCATGCGCTGGCCTTCTGGGCAGCGGCTTTCAGATGGCCAATTTCCTTCTTCAGCCGCTCGTTCTGATCCAGTTCAAACTGATCCTGCCGTTCTTTGTTTTCCGCCCAGGAAGAATAATTGCCCTTTTGCAATTCCAGGCCGCAGCGGTTGATGGAAAGCACATGGTCAATACAGGCATCCAGAAACTGCCGATCATGGGAGACCAGAATGAACCCCTTTTTCCGGTTCAGGTATTCTGCCACCTGCTTACGGCTTTGCATATCCAGATGATCCGTAGGTTCATCAATCAGCAGAAAATGATGATCCCGGGAGAAGAGAAGGGATAGCAACACCTTCACCTGTTCGCCGCCGGATAAACGTTCATAAGGCGTTGCCAAGGTATCATCCGATAAATTCAAAAGGGAAGCTTCCCGAAGGAATTGCCAGGTTTGCCCATCGGTGCGGAAATCCTCCGCCATTTCCAACGGGGTGCAAGTGGCATCGGGAACAGGGAAGGGGAAATAATCAAATGCGACGCCGGTATGGATGGCGTGATGGGCATCCAATGCACCGGATAACAGTTTCAAAAGCGTGGTTTTGCCACGGCCGTTCCGGCCAATCAGGCCCAATTTCCAATCGGAATCCAGGTTCACGGAAGCGTTTTCAAAAATCACGTCCGGGGAACCTTCATAAGAAAAATTCAAGTTTTGTATAACGATCTGTGCCATATATATCCTCCGTTGATCCTGTGTGCGCAGGAAAAGGAAGCCTTTTTCAGCAACAAAAAAACACGCCGCATATTCCCTGCACACAAAATAATGCAATCCTTCCGATTGCTTCATTCTGTTGTTTCGTGCAGGTTACTTGCGCATCTTTCCACCCCTTCGTTTCTTTCTGATGGCAGTATAGCAAAGGTTTCAGGCTTTGTCAATGTTTTTCGTTTCTGTTGCCAAGGCTTGCTTCTTGTGATAAAATAATACAGAAAAATCCCCATTTCCCCAAAGAGAAAGGGATATGACATGAAAAAATGTTTATTATTGCTTCTTTGCCTGCTTATGCTTCCGGTATTTGGGGCGAAGGGGGCGGAGATAGAATGGTTTGTGGATGAAAGCCTGACGGCCGCCCCGCCAAACCCCAATGCCCAGGCCCGGGTGCTGATGCGCACCATGACGGAAGAAGAAAAAATCGGCCAGATGCTGATGGTGGCCCCGGAGGATTTGACCGGGGAAAAGCGCACAGAGCGCATCACCGATGACGCTGCCTTTTCCCGTCTGCCGGTGGGCGGCGTTATCCTGTATGGGCAAAACATCCGTTCCGAGGAGCAATTAAAGCAACTGGTGGATGATATCAAATCAGGCAGCTCTAAGGCCGGGTTGTTCGCCCCCTTTGTGGCTATGGATGAAGAGGGCGGCTATGTTTCCCGGCTGCATGTGAAGCTGGGGGAAGAAACCGCCCCTTCCGCCGAATTCATCGGTGCCACCGGCGAAACGGAGCAGGCCTATCAGGCCGGTGCCATGATTGCCAATCGGCTTTTGTATTACGGCATCAATCTGGATCTGGCCCCGGTGGCGGATGTGCTGATGGCCAGCGCCCCGGAACTGGAAGGCCGCAGTTATGGCAAAAATCCGCAGTTGGTTTCCGATATGGCCTGGCAGATGGCCAGCGGCCTGAGGGATCAGGGCATCATTCCCTGTTATAAGCATTTCCCTGGCCATGGTACCATCTTCAACAACGCCCACAACACCCCCGTTTCCCACACCCGTTCTCTTTCGGATATGAAAAAGATGGAGCTGATTCCTTTCCAATACGCCATTGAAAAGGATATCGAAATGATGATGATCAGCCATCTGATGGCCAGAGAAATTGATAGTTATCTGCCGGCATCCCTTTCCTATAACGTAATCACGCTGCTGCTTCGCCAGCAGATGGGCTATGACGGCGTGGTAATCACCGATGCTTTACGGATGGATGCCATTCAGGAAAAGTATTCTACAGCAGAGGCCACCAGGCTGGCCATCCGGGCCGGGGCGGATATTGTGCTGGTGCCCGGCAATGGGGAAGAAGCCTATCAGGCCATCCGGCAGGAAATTGACAAAGGCACCATCACCTGGGAACAAATTGATAAAAGCGTAGAACGCATCATTGCCCTGAAAATCAAAAGCGGACTGATTCAGTAAAAAATCAGCCCGCCTTTTTTATTTCATTTCCACCGGGTTCACATATTCTTTCATCACATAGCCTTCCATCTGATCCATCCTAACTTTCAGCCATTCGCCCAGATCCTGCACCACATACAGCTTCTGGCCATAATATAATTGGCGAAGCACATCGGATGTGGTGGAATTTTTCGCACGCATATTCAGATAGGAATTCACGCCAATGTTGGTCACCTCCACCACCGTTTCGTGAGGGGCCGGGGTGGAAAGCAGGGCCATGGCAGTAGGCCGGGGCGTGGGGGTAGCTGCCGGGCCGGGTGTGGCCAGAAATACGCTGTTAACGGCAGGCGGCATTTTGCTGGTGTAATTGTATTTCACCAGCTGCATCCCCGGATAATAGAAAGCGAGAATATCCTGATAGGTTTTTCCGTATTGGGCCGCCATCCATTGCGCACCACGCTGGCTCATGCCCACACCGTGGCCATACCTGCGGCTCTCCAGCACGAAGGCATCCTCCGTTTCGGTAATGGTCACCACTTCGTTATCGGTGCCGTTAATGGAAAGTCCCAGCGCCTTTTCCACCACGGAATAGTAGGGAAGCTTCACCGTCAGCGCCGTGTTTGCAGGATAGAGTGTTTCCACGGTCGTTTCTGCATTTTCTGCCTGCGCTGGGTTTTCCAATGCGAAAATGGAGATTTCCTCTTCTGCATCCCCAAACTTCATGCCGCTTACCTGCAAGGTGAATTCCACGTCGCTCATCAGCTTGTTTTGCACATCTTTGAATTTAGGAGTAACAAGAGAAATCTTTTCCACACCATGAATGCGGTAACCGGAAGCGGCATCAAAGCCCTGGGCGGCCATGGGTTCCGCCATCTCTGCCTGCAGCATTTCATGAAGCGCACCAAGGGCAGCGTTATTTTCAATTTTCTTTGGCAGCTGGGAGCGCATCACCACGCTTTCCGGGTTTTCCAAATCATAGGGATCCGGATAGATTTTCAGGTATTCATAATCTTCCCGGCCCCACACATGGCTGGCCATTTCCGTTTCGCCGCCATTACTGGCCGAATAATAGCATTCCGCCAGTTTCCCTTTATACACGCCGCAAATGCCGCTTGTTTCCATTACGGCTTTTGCCGCCATGGCGTTTTCTGCCCGAATGCCCATATAGGCCTGATCGTTGGTATTATCCACCACATCATAATCAGAGGAAGCGCCACTCTTTTTCAGGGCGTAAGTGCGTGCGGCAATGGCCTGGGCCTTCAAAGCCTCCAGCGGAAAGGAATTGCTCATTTCATAGGGCACTACCCCCAGCAAATATTCCTCCACCGGGGCATGGAGCACAAGGCGCAGCATGCCATCCTTGATGGTAATCCTTAAATCACCGGGATGCAGTTCGTAAATGCCGTCAAAGCGGATGCCGTTTTCTTTGTCCTCAGAAAGGGCGTGGCGCTGCAAGGTGAGCGTTTTCCCGGCATCCAGAGCCATCCCTTCATAATAGACCATCAGCGTACCGGTTTTGGAGGAGATGGTCAGGTCGCTTCCACGCTGAAAGGAAATGCCGTTTATGGTATAACTGCCGTCCAGCGATACCTTTACTGTATCCGTCACATTCAGCCTGGTAAGCAGCACACGCACAATCCCCTCCGTTTTCTCCCCGGCCAATGCAAAAGACAGGGGAAGAAGGGTAAGCACGGCCATCAAAGCGAATATCCGCACTATTTTCTTCAAGCAAAAACCCCATTTCATTTAAAATTTGTTTCACGTATCCATTTACAGGATGCCCTGCAATTTTTTCTTTATACCGGCTTGTGTATTTCACAATGCCATTATACCAGATGCTATGTCAACATCCAACAGAAAATTGCAGGAAGAAATGTAAAATGATAAAAATTATTTGTCGAAAATTTGCGGCATCGAATTTACAACAAGGGCAATGCGTGCTACAATAAGTTGACATCATTGAAACGAATAGAAGGGAATTTTCTATCCATGGCTGCAAATATTCTTTATCGTTTCTTTCACCCCAATTCTTTGGTAAAACCCCAATACAGGTTAGGGGAATTGCCCAGCGGCCCCGATGCATACCGCAATGTGATGCGCATTGCGCTGCCGTCCGTGGCGGAAATGGTGCTGGTCAGCCTGATCAGCTCCATCGATATGATGATGGTGGGGAATGTGCTGGGGGCGGAGGCGTTATCCTCCGTCGGTTTGCCCACCCAGCCCCGGATGCTGATGCTGTGCATGTTCTTTGCCATGAACGTTGGGGTCACGTCCATTGTGGCCCGGCGTAAAGGGGAACAGCGCCAGCAGGAGGCCAATAACACCCTCCGCAACGCCCTGATGCTGGTGTTGATGATGAGCCTTGTGATCAGCACCATCGGCCTTTCGTTTGCCGTGCCGCTTCTGAGGCTTGCCGGGGGCGATACTGCCGAAAGCCAGAAAGTGTTTGATGATGCGGTTACCTATTTCCGCATCATGACCTATGCCTTGCCCATTGATGCCCTTTCCATGTGCATCTGCGCTGCACAGCGTGGGGTGGGGAACACCAAGATCACCATGCGGGTTCGGGTGCTGAGCAACCTGACCAATATGTTCTTCAATTTCTGCCTCATCGGCGGCAACCTGGGCTTCCCCCGGATGGAAGTGGCAGGCGCTGCCTTGGCATCCCTGATCGGCATTTCAGTGGGGCTGTTGCTGGCCCTTGGCACAGTATTGGTTGGAGGCAAGCACAAAGGCTATCTCCACCTGACCCTTCATGATAAATGGCGTTTTGAAAAAGACACCATGAAGGCCATCACCAAAGTGAGCGGCAACGCCGCCGTGGAACAGCTGGGGATGCGCTTTGGCTTTTTCGTCTATGCCCGTATTCTGTTTTCGCTGGGCACGGAAATGTATGCTGCCAATCAAATCTGCATGCAGCTGCTAAACCTGACGTTCACCTTCGGCGATGGCTTGGGCGTTGCCGGCACCGCCTTAGTTGGGCAAAACCTTGGGGCCAAGCGATGGGATCTTTCCATGCTCTACGGCAAAATATGCCAGCGGTATGCCGTGATCGTATCCATCATTCTTGGCACCGTCATTGTGCTTTTCCGCTTTCCGCTGGCCGGGCTGTATATTGGGGCCAATACCCCTAACGCAGATATTGTTATTCAGTACGCCGCCCAAACCATGCTGGTGCTCGCCGCTGTGCAGCCGTTCCAGATCAGCTCCGTGGTGCTTTCCGGCTCGCTGCGCGGGGCAGGGGATAATTTGTATGTAGCCGCCGTGGCCACCTGCTGCGTCAGCATTGTACGGCCGATTATGGCTTATATCGCCGTGCATGTATTGCATCTTGCCCTTGCCGGAACATGGATTTTCGGCCTTTCCGAAATTGTGCTTCGGTTTTTGTGCTTCTATCCCCGGTTTGCCAGCGGCAAATGGAAGGATAAAAAAGTGTAAAGAAAAAATGCCCACATCCTGTAAAACAAGCAGATGTGGGCATTTTGCTTTTCGTAAAAGAATTGCAAATTTTATCGAAAGAATATAGCTTGACACCCGGCCTTTGCTGTGCTATACTGATTTGGCTGTCTGAAAGACGCATGGACCCGTAGCTCAGTTGGATAGAGTGTCAGACTCCGACTCTGAAGGTCGCGCGTTCGAGTCGCGCCGGGTTCGACAAATAAAAACACCTGCTTTTGCGGCAGGTGTTTTTCGTTACAATAATCCTTGGGTTTGGGCTTGAAACAAAATGCAGTAACCAGTCCGAAAAACCCCGCTGCGGCAATGCCCCCTGCGGTGGCGGAAAGGCCGCCGGTGAAGGCCCCGATCCAGCCTTTTTCCTGCACTGCCTGCAGGGTGCCCTGGGCCAGGGCATGGCCAAAGCCGGTCAGCGGCACGGTAGCCCCGGCCCCTGCAAAC
>JAZUQI010000280.1:0-12600 GCA_045605625.1 Clostridia bacterium | reverse complement strand
ATGGTCACATCATCCACAATGATGGGGGCCATGGTGGGGTTTTCCGGCTGCAGGCGGAAATGATTTTCTTCCTTGAAGAAGCGCTTACAGGTGGCGTCCCCATCCATCATGGCGATTACGATTTCACCGTTATTGGCGGTTTCCTGCTTTTTGACCACCACAAAATCGCCGTTCATGATGCCGGCGGTAATCATACTGTCGCCCCGGATTTCCAGAATGAAATGATCCCCCCGGCCGATGATATCTTCCGGAAGCGTCAAAAATTCACCGGCGGTTTCTTCCGCCAGAATGGGGCTGCCAGCGGCAACTTTGCCAAGGACAGGCAGCTTTTTCAGGGCTGTTTTTTCCTCCCGCTGCACGTCGATGGTGCGGGGCTTCATGGCCTCCCGGCGGAGAAGGCCCTTTTTTTCAAGGCGGCTCAGGTGGCCATGCACCGTGGAGGTGGACCTCAAATCCACCGCCTGGCCAATTTCACGCACAGACGGGGCATAGCCCTTGACTTCTACGTATTCTTCAATATAATTAAGTATGCGCTGCTGTGTATCGCCATGGGGGCGTCTGGGCATAAAAACACATCCTTACAGGTAAATTAACACAGAAATATTATAACATGCAAACAAATGTTTGGCAAGTGATTTTGCAAACATTTGTTCTAAAATGAAAGTGGGGAAAGGCAAATGAAGAAAGAATGCATCCTGTATGACCGTGAATGCATCGATTGCGGCGAGTGCGACCGGTGCGATCTGGACCCGGAAAAGATTTGTGATAATTGCATGAAGTGCATCAACGGCGATGAAGCTTACCGTACCATCAAAATTGACGCCATTATAACCGAAGAGGAATGAGGGAAACCCCGTCATTCCTCTTTTTTTGTGGGCAGCGCAATGCGCCGTGCGGCCTCACGCTTATGTTGATCGGTCATATCGGCGTAGTGGCGTTTGGTGGTGTTCACATCGGAATGGCCCAGCACATCCGCCACCAGGTAAATATCCCCGGTTTCTTCATAAAGATTGGTGCCAAAGGTGCTGCGCAGCTTATGGGGACTGATGCGTTTTTTCAGCGGCGCTGCAATGAGGGCGTATTTTTTCACCAGGTTTTGCACCGCACGCTGGGTGATGCGCTTCCTTTGCAGGGACAGGAAAAAGGCGTTTTCATGGCCTTCTACGGGGATGATTTCCTGCCGGAGAGCATAGTAATTTTCCATGGCCTCGGCCACTTGATCCGGCAGGTACAGCATGGATTGATCGCCGCCTTTCCGGGTAACCACAAAGGCCTTGTTTTCAAAATCAATATCCTCAATATTCAGCCCAACGCATTCGCTGACACGAATACCGGTGCCAAGAAAGGATAAAATAATGGCAAGATCCCGTGTTTTTGTCTGGGCGGATACTTTTCTTTGATGCTCCGAAAGGCCATCGCCGGTGTAGACGGCATCTAGCATTTTTTGCATTTCCTCCTGATCCAGCCGCAGGATGGGCTTTTCATGCACCTTGGGGAGGGATACCAAGGTGGCAATATTGGCTTCGATATAGCCGTTTTTGAACATATATTCAAAGAGGGAACGAAGGGAGCATAATTTCCGCATGATGCCCAGTTCATGGTTTTGCACCACGTGGAATTCGCCGGAATCTTCGTTGGTAACATAGTATTGGGTTAGATAATCCTGATAGGTATCAATATCCCGCATCTTTACTTTTGCGAAGTCTTTGCTATCCATCAGCCGGGGTTCCGTATCGGCGAACAAAGGATTCTCCTTGCACAGGTATTGAAAAAACAGCCGGAAATCATAAGCGTATGCCAGCCGGGTTAATGTGCTGGTGGTTTGGGCAATGGAACGGAAAAAATCCGTACAGACGGACGGCAGTTCTTTTTCCATCTGGCGCAGCTTTTCCAGCCGCTTGATATCCGTCTGGGTGCGGTAAGAGAGGGATTGGGCCATGGGGAGAAACCTCCTTGAATGTAGCTTCGATTCTAAGCCATTTTCATGTTCGCATGCAGGTATTTCCCTGAATGAAAAAACGAAAAGCTTTAGAATGTAAATGGGCTAAATGCAGCTGTTAAGGGAATGGAGTGGATTTGGAAAGAAGAAAGATTGCAGTTATCAATCAAAGAAAATATGAAAGAAGGAACACAATACATTCTTTACAAATAAAAATAGAAATTGGTCTGGAAAGCACAGAAAACCATATATAGTATACCTTACCCCTCTTTTCTTGTCAAGAGAATTCGCAAAAGATTTCTTTTGCGAATAAATATAAAGAATAAGGGGCGGAGGGGGATTTATCCCCCACATCGGCAGATTGGACACAAAAAAGGAAAATACACAGTTTTTTCTGATTCTTTGATAAGCATATGAGATACATCATGCAAGGGAAAAACGAAAAATGAAAATGGATATAGCAGCAAGAAAAATTCTTTATGAATGAATAAAGAAAGGAAAAAAGGTCATACCCTCTCCCCTTTCGGTTTTCAGGCTTTTTTGCCCCGAACCACCTGCAGGATGGAAACATTCACGTTCCATTGCTTTTCGCCGTTCAGATATTGACGGCGGCGATGGTCGTATTTCTCATTGGTAAGGCGCAGCATGGCGTCCGCCTCTTCCCTGCTGATATAGGTGGATAACGTGCGATAAGCCCGTTCAATGGCTTCCAGGGCGTTGGCACGGCCAGCTTCTATCATTTCCAGGGCCATTTCGGCAGGATAAGATGGGTCATCCGGCGTCAGTGGAATGATGGCATAGCCGGAAGTGATATTGGAAAAGCCATACTTTTCCATGGCAAGGGGCAGCTGGGCCTCTGTCATGGGGTATTGGCACACCTGATAATCTTCCATGGTGGTATCATGCAATTGTACTTTTTCCCAGAAGGCTTTTTCGTATGCATTCGCTTCCAGGCAAGGGGCCTGCACTTGGATGCCGCGCCTTGCGGAAATCACCAGGCACACGCCGCCTTTCTTTAGCACCCGGAATTGCTCGCCAAAGAAACAGGAAGGCTCAATATGCTCGCTGACGGTGTTGGAAATGGTCACGTCAAAGGAAGCATTTTCAAAAGGAAGCTTAGTGGCATCCCCTTCTATGAAAGTGAGATCCGGGGCTTTTTCTGCGGCAAAATGGATAAAGGCACTATCCCGATCCAGCCCGGTGATGGACGCATTGGGATACCATCTGTGCAGAGATTCTGCCAGCGCACCCGGGCCGCAGCCAATTTCCAGCAGCTTGAAAGAAGCATTGGCATCCAGCCCAAACAGCTTTTCATACTGGGGAAAGAAATGATCGTGAAAGCGCAGCTTTCTTGTTAAATATAGGGTTTGCACGCCCTGCACATAGGATGACCAATCGGTGTTCATGGAACTCCTCCTGATTATTTGCGGCGGTAAATAACGGCAAAGGATGCTGCCGGTGCCTCTTCCCCATTTTTTGTAAAGGATAGATTTTGCCCGTCAAAATGCAAAACGCCGCTGGAGCCACGGACGGTTTTTTCACTTAGAATCAGTTTCAGCAGCTTTTCCGTGATGGCCGGGCCGCCGCCACGCTGCAAGCCATTTTTCCAGATGGTGAAAGCGCAGCCGTTTTTCCAATCGGAACAGCCAAAGGCCTTGGAATTTTCCTGCAAGGGCTTTCCGCACAGGGGGCAAACCGCCCCTTCCACCGCCTTGACGGCAGCTGTTTTCCGGCTGCCCTTCCCCTTCTTTCGCATTTCTTCGGGGAAAGTGGTTTCCGTTTTGGTTTCCTTGGCGTAATTGATCAAAAACTCGGATAATTTCCGAATGCCCTGCATGAAGCGCTCTGTATCCCGTTCATTGTGGGCAATTTGCTCCAGGGCCAGTTCCCATTTGCCTGTAGTTTCCGGGGAAGCAATTTCCGGCGGCGCAATATCGATCAATGCCACCCCTTTTTCCGTGGCGCTGATGGCCCGGCCACGGCGGGAAGCATAGCCCACCTGAATCAGCCGTTCAATGATGGCCGCCCGGGTGGCCGGAGTGCCAAGGCCGCTGCCCTTCATTTGCTCCCGCAGTTGTTCATCTTCCAGTTCTTTACCGGCGTGTTCCATGGCAGAAAGCAGGGATGCATCGGTGTGGGGTGCCGGGGGTTTGGTACTTTCTTTTTTTGTGGTGGTTTTTTCCACGGTGAAAGCATCACCGGCAGAAAGCGGCGGCAGTTTATCTTCTTCCTTTTCCTCCTGGGGATACACATCCTTCCAGCCGTTCAGCCGCACCGTGCGGCCATTGGAGCGGAAAAGATGCCCCTGGGATGCGGTGACCACCTTGGTCTGGTCATATTCATGGGCTGGATAGAAGGCGGCAATGGTGCGCCGGGCAATCATGTCAAACAGCTTGGCGGCATCCGGCGGCAGTTTATCCAGAGGGGCCGTCTGAGACGTGGGAATGATGGCGTGATGATCGGACACCTTAGCATTATCAAAAATCCGCTTGGAAAAGGGCAGTTTGCCCTCTTCCTTCCAGGGAATATTCTGCACAAAGGGCTGGAAAGCGCCGGGCAGCTTTTGCAAGGTAAGCTTGGTGCGGCCAATCATATCCATGGGTAAATAACGGCTGTCCGTCCGGGGATAGGTGATGGCCTTCCATTTTTCATACAGTTCCTGGGCCACTTTCAAGGTTTTATCGGCGGTGAAGCCCAGTTTTTTATTGGCTTCCCGTTGGAGGGAAGTGAGGTCGTATAGCTGGGGCGGCAAATCTTTCTTGCTTTCCACCTGCACATCCTGCACGGTGGCCGGCTTTCCTTTCACCGCAGCGGCAATTTTCTTTGCCTCTTCCGCCGTGGCAATGCGCTGATTTTTCTTTTCACTTTCCACCTGAGGGTCAAACCATACGCCGCTGTATGGGCCGAAGGAGGCTGTTAAGGTGTGGTATTCTTCGGGCTTGAAATCCGCAATTTCCTTATAGCGCTTCACCAGAATGGCCAGGGTTGGGGTTTGCACACGGCCAATGGAAAGCAGCACGTTAAAGCGCAGGGTGAACGCCCGGCTGGCATTCATGCCCACCAGCCAATCTGCCTCGGAGCGGCACTTGGCGCTGGCGTAAAGGGGATCATAGGCTTCCCCGGATTTCAGGGTGGCAAAGCCTTCCCGGATGGCTTCATCCGTCATGGAGGAAATCCACAGCCGGTCAAAGGGCTTTTTGCACTTGGCTTGATGATAAATCAGCCGGAAAATAAGCTCCCCTTCCCGTCCGGCGTCCGTTGCGCAGATGATTTTTTCCGTATCGGCAGCGTTGATCAGCTTCTTGATGACGGAAAACTGGGATTTTGTTTTGCTGATTACTTTGGTGGGGATATGTTCCGGCAGGATGGGCAGATCTGCCATGCGCCATTTTTTATATTGCTCGTTCATTTCATCCGGTTCACAAAGGGTCACCAAATGGCCCACGGCCCAGGTGACGATATAATCCTTCCCCTTGAGGAAGCCTTCGCCCTTTTCCCTGCATTGAAGCACACGGGCAATATCCCGTCCCACGCTGGGCTTTTCCGCAACCACAACGATCATACGATGCCAATCCCCTTTCTTCTGATAAAATTATACCACACATCTCCCCTTTTTTGAAGCAGGATTCCCATCAATTTACAGGCAAAAAACGTGGACAAACAAGGCCTTTTGTGGTACACTACAAATGATTACGAAATTGTTAAATTCACATTTTCGGAGGATATACCAATGTTCCACAAAGGCACTTGGAAAAATCAGCTTTTTGCCTGTTTTATGATGGTTATTTTGTTATGCACCACGTTCATTCCGGCTCAGGGTGAAGCGGTGCTGTTTTCCGCCCCCTTATCCCGTGGGGCTACCCAAAGCGGCATGGTGCGTGTGCGGCTCAGCTCCCTGGGCAATCCTTCCAATTTGAAGCTGACGGTAAACGGCAGCTACACCGTGAATGGCAAAACGGAAAAGGCTATCGCTTCCGGTTCTGTATTGAACGTTGGCTTTGCTTCCGGAACCGGCCGATTAACCCTTACCCACAACGGCACCACAACCGATATGGGCACCACCTTTAAGCTTCGCCGCCATGCAACAGATGGCTCCAACGGCATCAAAATTGCCCAGGGCCGTGTGCCCAGCAACTATTACCCCGGGGACTTTGAATTTATTTCCCAGAAAAACAGCAGCGGAAGCTATACCCTGTATGTGATCGTGCATGTATATATTGAAGATTATCTCTATGGCGTGCTGCCTTATGAAATGGGCAATTCTTCCGGCCTGGAGGCATTGAAAGCCCAGGCTGTTGCCGCCAGAACCTATACCATGCGGGCAATGAGCGGCTCCACCGGCCGTTCTTATGATGTGGTGGATACCACGTCCGATCAGGTGTATTCCGGTACGCCCAGCGGCAATGCCAACTGCAAATCGGCGGTGGATGCCACCAAGGGTATTGTTTCCAAGAATGGCTCTGCTTTCACGGCTACCTACTATTCTGCCTCCAACGGCGGCCAGACGGAAGCTGTGAAAAACGCATGGGGCTCCACTTCCTATCCCTACCTGAAAGTGAAGGATGACCCCTATGACCTTGCAAACCCTGCCTCCAAGAAAAATTCCTTTACCGTAAAATCAAGCGGTACTCAGGATAATTCCACCCTGCAATCTCTTTTGAACAATAAAGCAGCGGCTAAGTTTGGCGCCGGGGCAAAAGTGACGGGCGTTACGGCCATCACGCCCCATACCCCCAAATATCCTTCCCCCAGCAAGCTGTACACCAAAATGGATTTTTCCGTGCGCTATACTTTGAATGGCAGCACTTCTTCCGGCACCCTTACCTTCGATATTTTCAATGAACTGGAAGCGCCCCTTGGCATGAGCATCAACAGCGGCAGCAACGAACTGTGGAGCGTTACGGAAACCGCAAACGGCTTTACGGTGTATTCCAGGCGCTATGGCCATGGCCTTGGCATGAGCCAGCGAGGGGCCATGTATATGGCTCAGCTTGGCTATACCTATGACCAGATTCTGGCATTCTATTTTGAGGGCTGCACCAGGGTGCAGTATACCTTCACCAGAAAAATCCTCAGCCCCGTCATCGGCGGCCAGGAAAGCAGCGAAGAAACCATTGTGGAAAAGCCTGCGGATCTGGAACAGGAAAGTGATTATCAGGGCATTACTTTGTATAAAACGCCTCTGCTGGATCAGCCCGGCTCATCTGCCAATAGCCTTACCACGCTTCCTGCCGGGGCCAAGGTGCAGGTGTGCGCAAAGACGGGTGAATATTATCTGGTAACCTATGGCAGCCTGTGCGGCTATGTGAACATCAGCGATGTGAGCCATGACGGCGCTGTATCCGGTGAAAATGTAAGCCCCACAAGGCTTTATGGCTATGGCACGGTGGTGAATTCCAATGCGCTGAACCTGCGCACCGCCCCCAGCACCCAAAACAGCACGGTGCTGACCACTGTGCCCGGTAAGACGGTGCTGCCGGTGTTTTCCGTGAGCGGCAATTGGGCCTATGTGCAATTTGGCCTTCGGGTGGGCTATGTTTCTTTGGATTATATTGAAATGAACCTCACCGGCAATCCCCTGCCCACCCCCACCCCCTTGCCCACCCAGAACCCATCTGGTGGCCTGCTGGCCCGGGTGACGACGGAAAAGGGGTCGTTGAACCTGCGGGAAGATGATGCCAGCAACGCTGTCATCCTTACCACCATTCCCCAGTATGCCGTGATTACCGTAACCAGCCGGGGCAATGATTGGTGTGCCGTGCAGTATGGCGGCTATTCCGGCTATGTGATGACCAAGTTCTTAACCTTCATTCAGCCTGAACCCACCCAGGCCCCTGTGCAGCCCACACCCCCGGAAGAAAATAAACCTTTGGAATATGCACGGGTCACCACGGCGTCCGGCACGCTGAACCTGAGGGATGGGAAAAGCACACAAAACAAAATCCTGCGCACCATTCCCCAATATGCGGTGGTGGAGGTGCATGAAAAATATACCGGCTGGTATAAGGTGACCTATAACGGCACCACGGGCTATGCCATGAGCAAGTTCCTCACCCTGCTTGAGGCCGCTGTTGTGCCCACCAGCACCCCTTCCCCCACCTTGGCACCCACTTCCACCCCGGCCCCTACAAGCGCCCCCAGCGTGCCTGAAAACGACGGAAACACCTATGCCAAGGTGACCACGGTGCAAGGTAGCCTGAACCTGAGGAAATACAAAAATGGCCGTGTACTGCGCACCATTCCCCAGTATGCCGTTGTGCAAGTACTGAAGAATGAAGGTACCTGGTGCAAAGTGAAATACGAAGGCACGGAAGGCTATGTGATGACCAGCTTCCTCACCTTCATCCATCATGCACCCTCTGCAACCCAGGCGCCATCTGCCACAGCGGTGCCGGTGCCGCAACAAACGGCCACGCCTGCCCCCTCCCAGCCCCCTGTGCAGCCCAGCGGCAATACAGCCACGGTAACCACCGCCACCGGCAGCCTGAACCTGCGCAAAACACAGAACGGCCGTGTGCTGCGTACCATTCCCCAGCATGCCACGGTGACGGTGCTTAGCCGGACGAATTCCTGGACCAAAGTGCGCTATGAAGGCACGGAAGGCTATGTGATGACGGCGTTCCTCACCTTCCACAATAATGCTTCTTCCCAGCCTCAGGCAACCCCTGCCCCCACGACAGCGCCTTCTGCCACTAACGCTCCCCAGGCAGGCACCATCGTTTGCTATGCCACGGTGAAAACCGATGGCGGCACGCTGAACCTGCGCAAATCCGCCGATGTGGATGCCGCTGTGCTTGTTACCATTCCCTTCGGCAGCCAAATTCCTGTATATCAGAAGGGCACCGTATGGAGCAAGGTGGCCTATAACGGCGAAACCGGCTATGTGCAAAGCAAATACTTGGTTTTCGGTGAACAGCAGCCGGTTGCAACGCCTACCCCGAAGCCGGAAGCTACCCAACCGGAACAGAACGCCACCTACATCGACCCAACCCTGAAACAACTGGATGAAGTTATTCTGGCAAAATCCAATCCCGATGGCAATTACCTGAATTTGCGGGAATATTGTTCCATGGAATCCAGAGTGCTTTGCGAAATCCCCAAGGATACATACATGCTGATCACAAAAATTGGCGATGATTGGTGCCAAGTGATTCATGAAGATAAAACCGGCTATTGCCTGGAAAAATATCTGGAGTATATTGCGCCGTGATGAATGAAATTCCCCTTTTTGAAGATGAACGGATTGACGATTTGCAGTTTGCAGGCTTAAAAATCATTCAATCACAAAATGATTTTCGGTTCAGCATGGATTCTGTGCTGCTGGCGGATTTTGCCACGCTGCAAAACCGCACTATGGTGTGCGACCTGGGCACCGGTACCGGCATTATTCCCCTGCTTTTGTATGGCCGGAATAACACCCTCCAACTGGATGCAGTGGAAATTCAGCCTTCTTCCGCAGAAAGGGCCAGCCGCAGCATACAGATGAACCAGGCAGCAGAGCATATTCAAGTGCATCAGGGGGATTTGCGGCAGATTAAAACTCTGCTTCCCCATGCCCAGTATGCCCTGGTCACCTGCAATCCCCCCTATGCTGCGGCAGGGGCCGCTATCCCCAGCCCATACCCTTCCATTCAGGGGGCCCGGCAGGAGGATTTATGCACCTTTGAAGATGTGGTGAAAGCGGCCCATTGGCTGCTGAAATATCACGGCAGGTTCTGCTTCATGCTGCCGGCCCATCGGGTGACGGAAGCGGCGGATACCCTGAAGCAACACCAGATGGAAATAAAGCGCCTGCGCTTTGTGCATTCCACAGTGGATAAGGAAGCACGGCTGGCGCTAATGGAGGCCATGAAGGGCGTTGCAAGCGGTGTACACGTATTGCCGCCCCTGATCATCCAGAACCCGGACGGCACGGATACGGAGGAACTGAAACGCATTTATCATCAGCTGTAAAGGAGTACAAAAGCATGATGGAATACTTTGCCACGGCGGCCTTTGGCCTGGAAGGGCTTGTGAAACAGGAATTGAATCGCATGGGCATGGAAGGCAAATGCGAATTGGGCGGCGTGCGTTTTTCCGCCACCCCGGAACAATGCTTTGAAGCAAACCTCTGGCTGCGCACGGCGGACAGGGTGCTGCTGATCGTTGGCGAACAAAAAGTGCAATCCTTTGAGGATTTATTTCAGTTTGTTTCTGCCCTGCCCTGGGAGCGCTATTTGCCCAAAGATGCACGTTTTCCCGTAAGCGGCAAGTGCGTGCGCAGCCAGCTGATGAGCGTCAGGGATTGCCAGGCCATCACCAAGAAAGCCATTGTGGAGCGGCTGAAGAAGAAATACCACACCACCTGGTTTGAGGAAAAAGGGGCGGAATATAAAATTGACGTATCCATCTATGGGGATACGGCCCGGCTCACCATCGATACCAGCGGTGCAGCGCTGAATAAGCGTGGCTATCGCACCTGGAACGGCGAAGCGCCCATCCGGGAAACCCTGGCCGCTGCCCTTGTGATGCTCTCCCCCGGCCACGGACGGCAAGCCATCTGGGACCCCTGCTGCGGCACGGGCACCATTCTGATTGAAGCGGCCTATATTCAGGCCAACCGTGCCCCGGGCCTTACCCGCTCTTTCGCCTGTGAAGCGTGGCAGGGCAGCGATAAGAAAGCCATGCAGCGCATCCGGGAAGAAGCGCAGGAGAAATTTGACCTTTCAAAAATCACCCAGATTGGCGGCAGCGATGTGGACCCGGAAGCGCTGGTATTGTGCAAGCGGCATTTAAAACAGGCAGGCCTTGGCGGCCGGGTGACGGTATTTGAAAAGGATTTGAGGGATTTGCAGGCCCCCTTTGAGGCCCCTTGCTTCATTGCCAACCCACCTTATGGGGAGCGGCTGAGCGACCGGAAACAATGCGAAAAGCTGTATCATGGCATGCATTTTCTGATGGACAGGCATCCGGACAGCCGCATGTGCGTGATTACTGCCCATCACGGCTTCGAGCGCTGCTTTGGCAAACGGGCTCAGCAAAAACGCCGCCTGTATAATGGGCGGCTGGAATGTGAATATTGCATTTACTGAAAAAGAAAACACATCCGTTATAAAAACGGATGTGTTTTTTGATTGCTGTTTTTAGTCCATCGGCCTTTTCTTCGTGCCGGTGAGATAGAGGGCGGCACGGGCCTTGCAGGTATCCCGGCTGATCAATTCTTCCGAAATCAGCACATCGTTTTCCCAGTATTGCAGGTAGGTCTCGTTGACGAACCCATCCCGTGCTTCACGCAAAAGATACGGTTCCTCATCTTCATAGGTGACGTACTGATGCTGGGAATCCTTCTGATATTCCGGCTGCAAAGGCGCCATCAGGGTTTCCACCGTTTCGGTGCGCAACTTGTATTTCACGTTATCCCCCAGGGATTCGCCGTAAATCCGCACCACGCAGCGATAGGAATTGCGCTTGATTTGCTCCACCCGGGCCATGATATAAATCTTGCTGTCCGTATCATTTTTGAAGGAGAAATCAATTTTGCGGCCGGAGGTATAATACACAGTAGCATCCTGGCCAAAGGTGGTGTACGTTACTTCATCGGAATGGGAAGTGCGGTTCACAATCTGCAAATTGGCGCTCAGCGCCGCCAGATACACCGTGGTGCTGGCCTGGCACACGCCGCCGCCCCAGCCCCATGCATTCAGGCCGTTGGCATATTCAATGGCCAGCTGGAAGCCGTTTTCCATGGAGCGTTCCCCCACCAGCTTATTAAAGCTGATGGTTTCACCCGGCTGCACTTCCAGCCCGTGGTAACGGGAAAGGGCCACCCGGATATTATCCGTTCTCTGGGTGGTGGAAGAAGAGGCAACGGGGGTGATGCCTTCGCCGATCAAAGTGACTTTCTTCCGCACATCCGCCGCCGTTACGCTGGGGGCAATAAATTCTGGGGTCAGTTCAATGGTGCCGGATTCACCTTTTGCGGCCATTTGCAGGATTTGCTCCCGAATGGAAGCGGTATCCAGATAACAGCCGTAGGATTCAGGCTGGATGCCGAAAGGATCATCCCAGGATTCGGGATAGAAATACACAAGGTAAGCATCCGTAGGTTCCCGATGGAAGTAGGCCCCAATTTCCAGCAGCATCTGATCCAGCGTAGCGGTATTCAGATTGGATTGGGTGGTGTACACTTCGTATTTGGAGCTTTGGAAAGCATCAATTTCCTGCTTATTCTGCTCCAGCGCATTGGGCCGATGGCCATAGCCATAGGCCTCTTCCAGCAGGGTGTACACCTGCTGAATATCGGTATGGATGCCAAGGGTGCTGTAATTTAAGGTAGCAAAGGTGTGGCCTTGATAAGTCAGGGAAAGGTTCCAGCTGTTTTGCCGCTTGTTCACCGCATCCACTACGGTATCGATGGCTTGCTGGGGCGTCATGCCGCTGACACAGATGCCATCCACATAGATATTGGGAAGGAAAAGGCCCTGATAGGCGGCCACTTCCTGTTCCAGTTTGCGGTGATTGGAACGGTGAACAAAAACGGCTACACCGGCGGTAATGCACAGCGCCAAAACAAGCGCAATCGCAAGAACCGGCACAAGCCGGATGCGACGCTTGCCTTGCGTGCTGTTTTGATGCGGGCGGTAGCCGTTTGCGTTCATCATAGGTTCCGGTAAAACTCCTTT
>JAZUQI010000279.1:0-10389 GCA_045605625.1 Clostridia bacterium | reverse complement strand
AAGCCCTTGTTTCTCAAGGATGAAAGGCGTATAATACATGGCTGGTGCCTAAGCGAAAGGCAGATTTCTTGGGAGAGAACGGATACCGTTCTCACTTTTTATCTGCATCATTGCTCCCCGGCACCGTCAGATTATGATTCGAAAGAAGGCATCCTCCATGACTCAAACCGCAAGCATTTTTTTGAGTCTTTCCATCGCATTGCTTTCCGGGCTTCTCTTGTCACGGGCGGCAAAGCAGGTGAAGCTTCCGGCGGTTACGGCCTATTTGATTGCCGGTGTGTTCATCGGCCCCTTTGTTCTGGGGGCGCTGGGCATTCCGGGCATCGGGATCACCAAAGAACAGATTGAGGGCTTCGGGCTGATTTCGGATTTGGCCCTTGGCTTCATTGCCTTTGCCATGGGCAATGAATTCCGGCTGGCCCAATTGAAAAAGATTGGCCGGCAGGCGACGGTCATCGGGGTTTTGCAGGCTGTGTTCACCACGATTGTGGTGGATACTGTGCTGATTGCTTTGCATTTTCTGATGCCGGACAAGTTGTCTTTATCCGCCGCCATTGTGCTGGGATCCGTGGCTACGGCTACAGCCCCTGCCGCCACGCTGATGGTGGTGAAGCAGTACAAGGCAAAAGGGCCTGTTACGGATGTGCTGCTCCCCGTGGTTGCGCTGGATGACGCAGTGGGCCTTGTGGTATTTGCCGTTTCCTTTGGGGTGGCAAAATCCATCAGCACCGGGGCCGTGGATGTGCTTACGGTTGTGCTGGAGCCGCTGCTGGAAGTGGTATTTTCGCTGGGGCTTGGCTTTGTGATGGGCCTGCTTTTCACCCTGTGCGAAAAGTATTTCCATTCCCGTTCCAAGCGAATGGCGGTTTCCGTCACCTTTGTGATGATGACCGTGGCCATATCCTGCCTGAAGTTTTCCGTGGGCGGCATTCATATTGGTTTTTCCTCGCTGCTGGCCTGCATGATGCTGGGCACGGTTTTCTGCAATATTTGCGAAGTATCGGAAGAATTGATGGACCGGGCAGACCGCTGGACTTCGCCCATCCTCATTTTGTTTTTTGTAATCAGCGGCGCTGAACTGGAGCTTTCGGTGTTTGCCGATTGGGCAGTTGTGATCATTGGCATTGTCTACATCATTTCCCGTTCTATCGGAAAATATTACGGTGCAAGCATCAGCGCAAAAATGTCCAAAGCCAATCCCAATATCGTCAAATATCTGGGCATCACCCTGCTGCCCCAGGCCGGTGTTGCCCTTGGAATGGCGATCAAGGCCATTGAACTTGGGCCGGATGGCGCCATTGTGCGCAATATTACGCTTTTCGCCGTTCTGATTTATGAAATTGTTGGCCCGTATCTGACCAAGGTTGCGCTGACCAGGGCCGGGGATATTCAGGAAGAAGGGCGCACAAGCGCACGTGAAGAACATATTGCCAAAAAAGCGCTCAATCAATAAGTTAGATCACGAAAAAGGGAACGAAGGCAAAATGGCTTTCGCTCCTTTTTGTTTCCGGGCAGACAGGCATCTGATGCGTTCATTTCCATTATGCAAGTTTTCATTGGAGGGGATGTTCCTATTTTTTTGTCCCAATCAAGAAATGAAATTGCGTTGAAAATGGAAAGGCTGTCGTGTATACTTGAATTACAAAAAATTCATGCATTTTGGGCAAAGGAGAGGAAGAAAATGAAAAAGCTGTTGGCGTTTTTGATGGCGGTTCTTCTGGTGATGAGCAGCTGTGCTTTGGCAGAAGAAAAGGCACGCAAGACGGATTTTCCGGATAACACCTTTGAGGAAATGGACCGCGATTACATTACCGGCGTAACCCAGCGGGGCAAAACGGTGCTGTCCACGTATGATGCCAAAACGGAAGATGGGCAGGATTACGTAAAGCGTGCCCTGGTGTATGTTCCCTACGGCTACGATCCGGAAGATACGGAAACCCGTTATAATGTGCTTTATCTGATGCATGGCCAGGGCGGCGGCTACACCACGTTCTTTAAGAGCGCCGGTTCTTTCTCCACCATGCAGTTTTTGCTGGATGCCATGATTGAAAAAGGCCGCATTGAACCCATGTTTGTGGTGACGCCCACCTATAACGTGCCCGGGAAGGATGAGGGATGGAGCGCCGGGAATTTCTGGTATGAACTGAATAATTACCTGATTCCGGCCTTTGAAAGCGCCTACCATACCTATGCGGAAGATGTGACGCCGGAAGGCATTCGGGCTTCCCGTACCCACCGGGCATACAGCGGCTTTTCCATGGGCGCCGTTTCCTGCTGGGCCACGTTTGAACACAGCATGGATCAGATTGCCTATTATATGCCCTGCTGCGGCGGCGCCAGCTTTGGCGGCGATGCAACGGCATCGGCCAGGGCTCTGGCAAACAGCGTGGCCAAGGCCGGGTACACCAAGGATGATTTCTTCATCTATGCCGGTTGCGGCGGCGAAGGGGACGTGGGCTATGCCGGGCTGACGGCCCTGGTGAACGCCATGAAGACGATGCCGGATACCTTCGCCTATTGCGAAAACTTCAAGGACGGAAACCTGTACTATACCCAGTGCAGCGGCGGCCACAGCCCCCTGAGCGTGGAATTGATTATGTATTGCGCCCTGCCCACTTTCTTTGATAAGTAAAGCTGAATTTCCCCCGGCTCTTCCGGGGGATTTTTTATTTGACGGGAGGAAGAAAGAACGTGTACAATGGGGATATGGGAGGGGAAGAAAATGCGAAACAGAAGCATGGCCCTGGTGGTGCGAAAGGACAGGATTTTGATGATCCAAACTTTCCGGCACAACCGCTTTATCTGGGAATTGCCGGGAGGCGGCATTGAAAAAGGGGAAACGCCGAAAGAAGCAGCCATCCGGGAACTGAAAGAAGAATGCGGCCTGGATGGGCAGGTTCTTCGGCCGCTGAACACCCTGCATTGCAAGGATGGCAGCGTGGAATATGTGTTTCTGGTGGAGGTTCCTGAAGAACAGGAGGCTATTGTGGGGATGGACCCGGAAGTGGCCCCCGGCAAGGAACAATCCATCAAAAACGTGTGCTGGAAAAAGCTGAATGAACTGAGCGAGAAAGACCGGGCCTTTTTATGGGCCTATGGCCTGTTGGAAGTGGAGCCGTATTTTGATGTGCTGCTCAGCTGGGGTGATGAAATCAGCTATCCCGGGGAATGAAAAGGCAAAGCGGAGGAAATATGCACAACCTGTTTTTTGAAGGCTTGAAGGAAGAAAACACGGAAAAGCTGCTGCAGGTTCCCAAAAGTGACTTGCACAACCACTCCACCAAAGGCTGCCGAAGGGCATGGCTGGAAGAAAAACTGAACCGACGTTTTCCGGCTCCGCCGGAGAAATTCGGCGGTTTGATTGGCATGCAGGAATGGTTCCGGGCCACCATCAAACCTTTCAGTAATACCACGGAAGGAATGGTGATGCGTTGGGAAGGGGCATTTGCGGAGGCAAAACGGAACCATATCCAAAGGCTTTCCATGAACTTCGGTGCACCGGAGATTGACGAGATGGGGGGCATGGAGGCTTTCAAAACAGTAATTCAGGGCTTTCACCGTGCTTATTGCCCCGATACCGTATTTGAACCGGAAATCACCTATGTTTCCTGCTGTGATGCGGCGGAGGCGGCAGAAAAGATG
This sequence comes from Clostridia bacterium, assembly GCA_045605625.1. Lineage (GTDB taxonomy): Bacteria > Bacillota > Clostridia > Christensenellales > Aristaeellaceae > RUG563. The sequence continues at coordinate 6,747 of JAZUQI010000279.1, read as the reverse complement.
GATGTCTATCTTTCTTCCGGCTTTTTCAAATCCATAGACGTGTGCGGCGGCGAGGATGTGCAGCCTGTGGAGGCCTTTTTGCCGCTGTATCGCAAGGCGGAACGGTATCATTTGGTAAAAAAGATGCATGTGGGGGAATCCGGAGGGGCGGAAGCGGTGCAGCGTGCTGTGGAAACCCTGGGGCTTGATGAAGTGCACCACGGCATCCATGCGGCGGAATCAAAAAATGTGATGCGCTTCCTTGCGGATCACCGGATTCAGCTGAACATTTGCCCCACCAGCAATGTGATGCTGGGATATGCGGCGGATTATAAAACCCACCCCATCAAATTGCTGTATGAAAATGGGGTGCCGGTTACCATCAATACGGATGACCTGCTGATTTTTGACAGTTCCATTGAACAGGAATATTTGCGGCTGTACCGTTCAGGGGTGCTGAATGCGGCACAGCTGGAGGATATCCGCAAAACGGGATTGAAATTTAGGGAATCCGCCGGAGCGTGAATCGTGGATATTATCCAGACGTTTTATGACCGGCTGGCAGGCCAATACGATAAACTGTTTCAGGATTGGCAGGAAACATAAAAAAAGCAGCGGACGAAACATCCGGCTGCTTTATTTCGTATTAGCAAAATGATAGGCCTGTTGCACGAAGGAAAAAAGCTCTTCATCCATTTCTTCGGTGCTGCCGATAACGATGTGGCAGGTCCACCGACCGGGGTAGGGTTCCGTCTTTTGGGCCACCCGAGGGGATGCCAAGGGGAAGGGAAGCCCTAATGTCACCACCAGATAAGGATTGGGTAGCTCCGCCTTTTTGCGCACACGCTGGAGGGAAACGCAGGCAAATAAGTGCCGGTTGTAAAAGGATATTTGTGTTTTCTGCACCCGGATTTCCGTATTTGGGAAAAGGGAAAGCAGTTTGCTTTCAAAGGCTTCATACAGCGAAAAGGCGGCCGGGCTTTCGTGAAAAAACAGGAGGGTATCCGGACGGATGGATAAAGGCTGTTCCGAAAGATTTTCTTTCAAGGAAATACCTCCTTTATTATCAAAAGATAGAGTGTCTGGGAAAAATAACGGTTTCTGCACTTTTTTTCTGAGATGTGTTGTTCAACATAAGGCTGGAATCTGGTATGATATTGGCAGAGAAACCTACGAAAGGAAGCGGAAAAAGTGCTGAATGTGGGAGTGAATATAAAAGAATACCGTTTGAAGAAAGGATACACACAAGAGCAGTTGGCCAATGAACTGGGCGTATCTCCCCAGACGGTCAGCCGCTGGGAAACGGGAATAACTTACCCGGATATTGTGATGCTGCCAGTCATTGCGGAACTTTTTGGAACTTCTATCGATCATTTGTTAGGCTATGCAAAGATGTGTACGAAAGAAGAACGAAGAGCATTTTTTTGCAAGATGTCACGCCTTGAAGCTGCAGAAAAAATGGAGAGCCATCGGCAAATGCTGAAGGAGTTTCCCAATGATACCTACATCCAATTCAGTCTGGCTAATTTGATTTTTTATCAGCATGTTCGAAAAAAGAAGGATGTAGAAGCAGAACGGGAATTAAAAAGATTGTGTAACAGAGTGATTCAAAGCAATTTGGCCGATATGCAATGCGGAGCAAAACGATTGCTGGCTCTTTTGGCGGCCCAAAATGGAGACAAAGAAGAAGCGATGCAGTATGTGAACCAGCTTCCGTCGGTATATTGTGGCAGAGAAATCATGGCAGAACAGATTCTGCATGATCTTTCGTTTCGGAAAGCATTAGACAAATGGCTTCGGCAAACAGAAGAATAAAAGCGACCAAGAGGATGGGCTGCAAAAAACCATTCCCCCGAATCTTTGCTTGTGCTTTGGATGAAAATATTATATAATGAACGGGCCGGAAAAACAACATATTCACGGAATTTCAGGGAGGCTGAGGAAAGCAACGCTAAGAAACGGAAGGAAAGATGAGCGGATTGCTGATTGAGAAAAACAGAGAAAGCATCCGCAGAACAGGAGGGACGGGACGATGATTTTTTATGATGAACAAAAGCGTTATTTCCAACTGGATACCAAGGGCGCATCCTATGTGATTGGCCTTGTGGATAAAGAGAATTTTGTGGGCCATGCCTATTTTGGCAAGAAGCTGGGGGCGGATGACGTAACCTACCTCATGCGCACCGGGGAAGGGCCCTTTACCCCAGAAAAGAATGCACGGGACAGGCTTTCTTTCCTGGATACCTTTCCCATGGAATACCCCACCTTTGGTATCGGGGATTTTAGGGAAAGCGCCATTGCGGTGCGCAGCCAGGGCGGCCACCGGGCCTTGCAGCTGACGCTGGAAAGCCATAAAATCTATCAGGGCAAAAAGCCGCTGGAGGGCCTGCCGGCCACCTGGGGCAATGAAAAGGATACCGAAACCTTGGAACTTACCTTGGAAGATAAGGTGCTGAAAGTGAAAGCGGTGCTTTCTTACAGCATTTTTGAGGGTATTGATGCGGTGGTGCGCAGCGTGAAGCTTTGGAACGAAAGCGATGTGCCGGTGTATATTGAGCGCATCATGTCTGCCAGCATGGATATGGATAACCGGGAATATGATAAGATTCTGCTCACTGGCTCCTGGGCCAGGGAGCGGCACATTAACCGCACCCCGGTGAACTACGGCATGCAGGGCATGGCGTCCGTCCGGGGGGAGGAAGGGCATCAGACCCACCCCTTCATGGCCATTCTGGATAAGAATGCCACGGAAGACGCAGGGGATGTGTACGGTATCAACCTGGTGTATTCCGGCAATTTCCTCACCCTGGCGGACCGGAACCAGTTTGACTCCGTGCGGGTGATGACCGGCATTAACCCCGAAGGGTTTAACTGGAAACTGAACCCCGGCGAAAGTTTTCAGGCCCCGGAAGCGGTGCTGGTATATTCCGCAGAGGGTCTCAACGGCATGTGCCACGCTTTCCACGACCTGTACCGCAATCACCTGATCCGGGGGCAGTACCGGGATAAAAAGCGGCCCATTCTGATCAACAACTGGGAAGCCACCTATTTCAATTTCAATACGGAAAAGCTATTGGATATTGCAAGGCAGGCCTCCAAACTGGGCATTGAAATGCTGGTGATGGATGACGGCTGGTTCGGCAACCGCTTTGATGATAACCGGGCGCTGGGGGATTGGGTGGTAAATGAAGAAAAGCTGCAGGGCGGCCTGAAATACCTGGTGGATGAAGTGAATAAGCTGGGCATGAAATTCGGCATCTGGGTGGAGCCGGAAATGATAAGCCCCGATTCCGATCTGTACCGGGCTCACCCTGATTGGGCCATTCAGGTGCCGGGCAGAGTGGCAGGATTGGCAAGAAACCAGTATGTGCTGGATATGTCCCGGAAGGAAATTCAGGATTATATTTTTGAAACCATTGCCAAGGTGCTGCGCAGCGCCAATATCGAATATGTGAAGTGGGATATGAACCGGCCCCTTTCGGATATCGGAAGCTTTGCCTTAAGCGCTGAGTGCCAGGGGGAACTGTATCACCGGTATGTGCTGGGCGTGTATAGGCTGCAGGAAAGGCTGGTAACGGAATTCCCCCATATTCTGCTGGAAAACTGCTCCGGCGGCGGTGCCCGGTTTGATGCCGGGATGCTGTATTACAGCCCCCAGATCTGGTGTTCCGATGATACGGATGCGGTGGAGCGGCTGGCCATTCAGGAAGGCACGGCGCTGATTTATCCCCTGTCCGCCATGGGGGCCCACGTCAGCGATTGCCCCAACCATACCGTGGGCCGCTCAACGCCCTTTGAAACCCGGGGCTATGTGGCCCTGGCCGGTACTTTTGGCTATGAACTGGACGTGACCAAAATCCCGGAAGAAGACCGGAACATGATTCCACAGCAAGTGGCCCTGTACCACAAATACAATGATCTGGTGCGCACCGGGGATTATTACCGGGTGGCCTCCTACCAGCAAAACCGGATGTATGATTGCTGGATGGTGGTGAAGAAGGATAAAACGGAGGCCCTGGTTACCTTCATTCAGGTGATGGGGCGGCCTAACCCCCATTCCAGGCGCATTCTGCTCAAGGGCCTGTGTCCGGAAAAAACCTACCGCATCGAAGGGGAAGAACGCACCTATCTTGGCAGCACCCTGATGCAGGCCGGCATTCTGGTGGGCAATATGTGGGGCGATTACAAAGGAAAACTGATGCACATCACGGAAGCATAAAGAAAAGGCCGGCGAAATTGCTTCGCCGGTTTTTTTGTAAGGAAGGGGCTATTTTCCATCTTGTGCGGCGGCGGAGGTTGATGTACAATAAAGCCATTACGAAGGAGGAGAAGGGTAATTTCCATGCAAGCATATATGCGAAAGGATGTATTCCGGAAGGAAAGCGGCGTGAAGATGCTGCTGCTTTCGGTATTGATTACCGGGCTTTCCTGCGGCCTGTACAAGGGCGTATTGGATAATTTTCTGGCGGAAGTTGTGGGCATGGGGGAAATGGACCGGGGCGTGACGGAGTTTTTCCGGGAAGTGCCGGGGATTTTGCTGGTGTTCATTCTGGCGGCGTTTTATATGCTGTCGGCGGAAACCATGTATAAGGCCGGGGCCATCATCATGCTGGGCGGCATGGCCATGATGGCGGTGCTGCCCCCCACCAAAGTGCTGATGACCATGGCCATTTGCGTCTATTCCCTGGGGGAGCACATTCAACTGGGCATGAAAAGCACCCTTTCCCTGAAATATGCGGCCCCGGGGAAGGGCGGCGCCGCCCTGGGCGTGCAAAACGCCAGCGGCCAGATTGGCACATTGATTGGGTATCTGGCGGTGGTGGCGGTGTTTTCCATCATCACCAAAGATCAGCCCTATACCCTGTTTTTTACTTTGGCGGCGGTGCTGGCCGGGGTAAGTGCAGCCTGCGCTTTTGGTATTTCCGGCAAAAGCGAAACGGATAGCCATAAGCGGCGTTTTTACCTGCATAAGAAATACACCAAGTATTACATGCTGGAAATGTTCTATGGGGCCAGAAAGCAGGTGTTTCTCACCTTCGGCCCCTACGTGCTGATTTTGTTTTACGGGGCGGATGCGGCTACCATCAGCCTGCTGTTTGCCATTTCTGCCGTTGCCTGCTTCTTTGCTTCGCCCATTGTGGGGCGCATCATTGATAAGCTGGGCTACAAAGTGGTGATGGTGGCGGATACGCTGATTCTGGTGATTGTGTGCCTGTGCTACGGCTTTGCCCACCATGTGTTTGCAAAGGATGTGGCGTTCATTATCTGCTGCGTGAATTATGTATTGGATGCGGTGATTTCGCTGGCGTCCATGGCCTCCAACCTGTATGTGCAGGATTTGTCCGATTCCGGCGACGAAGTGAAGGCCACCATTTCCACCGGCGTATCCATTAACCATGTGATCACCATTTTCATCGCCCTTTTCGGGGGATGGATCTGGCAGACGCTGGGGATTGAGCTTTTGTTTATTGTTTCCGCCGTGCTGGGCCTGTTAAACAGCGCCTATGCGGCCACCATCAAAATGAAAAAGGCATAAGGGGGAAAAACCAATGAAATTTAAGATTGATGAACAATACCTGGTGGATTGCTTCCGCAAAGTGGTGAATGTGCCAAGCCCGGTGGGCTTTTACGCCAAGCTGAACCCGGTGCTGGAGGAAATGGCCGGGGAATTTGGCCATACGGTAACCTATGACCATAAAAGCACGGCCTACATCCATTTGGAGGGGGAAGACCACAGCAAAACCGTGCTGGTGGGGGCCCATGTGGATACCATCGGCTGCGTGGTGCGCACCATTGATAAAAACGGCTGGCTGCGGCTGAGGAACCTGGGCGGCGTGAATTACGGTTCCCTGGAAGGGGAAACCGTGACCATTCACACCAGGGACGGCCGGGAATACACCGGCCTTGTGGCCTGCCAGAGCCACAGCGTGCATGTATTTGACGATGCCCGCACCCTGGAACGCAATGAAAACACCATGGTGGTGATGCTGGATGAAAAGGTGGCAAGCAAGGAAGAGGTGAATGCCCTGGGCATCCGCCATGGGGATTTTGTTTCCGTGGATCCCCGGTGCCAGTTCACAAAAGGCGGCTATCTGAAATCCCGGTTCATTGATGATAAGGCGGCGGTGGCCTGCGTGTTCACCATGCTGAAATACCTGAAGGAAAATAACCTGAAGCCCAAATACGATACCCTGCTGGCCTTCCCTTACGGGGAAGAAATTGGCTTTGGGGGCACGTATGTGCCGGAAGGCGTTTGCGAATACGTGGCCATCGATATTGGCCTGATCGGCCCGGATTATGACGGCAGCGAATACAACGTGGCCATCTGCGCCAAGGATGCGGCGGCCCCCTATGACTGGGAACTGACCAACCGGCTGATTGGCTATGCGGAAAAGGCCGGGTGCGATTATGTGGTGGATGTGTTTTACCGCTACGGCACCGATGGCAATGCCGCCGTCCGGGCCGGGAACAATTTGCGCTCCGCTGCCTTTGGCATGCCGGTGCTGTGCAGCCACGGCATGGAACGCACCCACATTTCCAGCCTGAACAACACCACCAATTTGCTGCTGGCTTACGTTCTGGATATTTGAAAGGGCAAACAAAAACGGCGCTGTGAAAACAGCGTCGTTCTGGGTGTCAAAAAAGTATTTTTGACACCCAGCGATTGAAAATCAGCTAAAGCTGTTTTTCAATCGGAGCATCACATTTACTGTAAAAATGGGTTTGCAGCCTCTTAAGCAGAAGCTGCAAACCCTATTTTTACGGCCG
>JAZUQI010000278.1:0-6350 GCA_045605625.1 Clostridia bacterium | reverse complement strand
GGCGCCACCAGCCGCAATATGCCCTTTGACCAGACCCCCATGGGCGATACCTGCGTCTGCTGCGGCAAGAAGGCCGATAAGGTGATGTACTTCGCCAAGGCTTACTGATACCAAATAAAGAAGCCCTCCGAATTATGGAGGAACTCATAAGGATAGGTTTATCCAATAACGAAATAAGCAAGAGCATCCGGTGAAAATGCCGGATGCTCTTTTGATATTTGTATCGTGTTTTTCATTGCGCCCTCATAAAGCAACGGGTGGTGCGCCAATAAAGTTGTACGATGAGCTATGGTTTTTCAAACTAACCAATGTATCCTTTTATCTCCTGTGCAATTTCGGAAACGGTTTTTCCATCCGTTTCAACAACATGATCTGTCGGATGGGGCGGCAAATGCAACCAGTAGAAATTTGTTTCGCCCTCATCTCCTCTTTCATCATGACGTTTAACCAAAGTTTCTTCTGAACAGGTGAGCGTAAATCCTATCACTTCATAATCCGTTGCCGTAATATCTTTCAGGATATTATCCCGAATGCCTTTATCCGTCAGCACGACGGATGTAAAGAATACATAATCAAATCCAGATGCCAAATAATTGGAAAGCACAAACGACATGCTTTTATCCCCATTGCGAAGACGCTTATCCGTTACTGAAAAAGGATTTACACACCAGCACCAATCTCCATCCAGATATGCGCTGTTTTCATAGCTTTCAAACAGATACTGCCCAACCGTGGTTTTCCCAACACAGGGAGATCCACTCAGCAGAATGAGTTTTTTCATAAGATGCCTTCTTTCCAAATTCAAGCGTATTACCTGAATTCTACCCGAACAGTATGAGAACCAGCAAAATACTTTCCCCTCCCCAAGGATGGGTCCAGGGGCAATGCCCCTGGTGGGGTGCAGGCGCGAAGCCCCGCAGGTTCCCCGTCCCCTTAAATCCGCACGTTCACGCCGTTCACTTCCACGCCCTCTTCCGCCCGGATGAGGATGTAAGGATGGCCGTCGATGATGCGGGTTTCCACCAAATCGCTGCGACTGGGGGACACCCGGATGACCACATCCGGGGTTTTCAGCTGGAGAGATTTGGGGCTGGAAACGGCAGCGGCCGGCACCACGCCGGAAAGGCCGAATTCCTCGTCAAATTTCTGTTCAAAGGCGGCCCGTTTTTCATCCGTCACGCCGCATTCTTCCAGTACGGCGGCCACTTCTTTTTTATCGATGCGGGGAGGCGTGGGGTCTTCCTTATCGGCCTTCTTTTCCTCCACCCGTTCCATCACCTGCTCATGAATGTTCTGCACCACTTCGTAGCTGCATTCGCTGCCCAGGGTTTCCACAAGCAGGGCCTGAAAATCCTCCCGCTGGGCGGCATTGGGAATGGGCGGCGCCGCCCCGAACACCGTTTCGATGAAGGCTTCCTGGCTGCCGTCCGCCTTATGGGTGTAGCAGATGGCGTTGTAAATATTGGGCGCCCCTTCTTCCAGCGCCGGGAACAGAAAGCCCGTTTCCGGCATGCCCACCATCCATTCGCCGTCCCGGCTTGAGAAGGCATTTCCCCCGGCATCGTAGCACAGGGCGGCCTTGTTCCGCTTCACGGGGCACACGGCGCACAGGATGTAATGGAAGATGGTATCGGAAAGGCCCTCATCATCACTGCCGTCGCTGCCGTGATGGCGAATATCGCAGGCATCGTGGAGCAAAAGAATCAGGTGATGCTGATCGGGAATCTGGGGCAGGCAGGTGCGCACCTTTTCAAAGAACGCATCCGTCAGTTCATCGTTATGGATGGCACAATCCTTCAATTCCGTCAAAAGGCCGTATTCTTCCCCGTGGATCACCTGCTCCGGGGTGAAATCGATGGTGAGCAGGTTCTGGTTATCTTCCCCGGTAAACAGCCGCTTGAACAGGGCGCAATACTTTTCCATATCCTCCTTGGCGGTGCGCAGGGGCACCTGCTCAAAGGCGGCAATGGGTTCGTTCTGGCTGTTCACATACAGGCCCCGGATGGAGGTGATGTGGCTGTGTTCCGGGTTCAGGCGGCGCTTCAAATACGCCATATCTTTCTTGTTCATTTATTCCTCCGAGTTGTTTGCAAAGGCATCTTCCGCAAGCAAGCGCCGGGCACTATGCTCATCCAGCGCTTCCACCTGCCGCAGTTTCCGCTCAATGGTGCGGGTTTTCCGGGTGGCATTTTCAATGGATTCCGTTACGGCGTGCATCCGCTTCTGGGTGGTTTCCAGAAGATTGGCAAAATTTCCAAATTCCGTTTTCACGGCGCTGAGAAGTTGCCACACTTCATCCGTCCGTTGCTCAATGGCCAGGGTGCGGAAGCCCACCTGCAGGCTGGAAAGCAGGGCATTCAGGGTGGTGGGCCCGGCCAGAATGATGCGGTTTTGCTGCTGCAGCTGCTCCGCCAGGCCCCGGATGCGCAGCGCCTCCGCATACAGCCCTTCAATGGGCAGGAACATGATGGCAAAATCCGTGGTATGGGGCGGCTGAATGTACTTGGAGGCAATGCGCCGGGCCTCGGTTTTCAGGGCCTGCTGCAGGGCGGAGGTGGCCGCCGCCACGGCCTCCGGATTGGCCTCTTCATAGGCCGCCAGCAGCCGTTCATAATCTTCCAGAGGGAATTTGGAATCCATGGGCAAATAAACAATGCCCTCCCCCTGCCCCGGCAGCTTCACCGCAAATTCCACCCGCTGGGGGCTGCCCGGCACCACGGCCACGTTTTCATCATATTGGTTGGGGGATAACACTTGGCCAAGCAGCGCACCCAGCTGCATTTCCCCCCACACGCCCCGGGTTTTCACATTGGTGAGCACTTTTTTCAAATCGCCCACGCCGCTGGCCAGGGTTTGCATTTCCCCCAGGCCTTTGTACACCATTTCCAGCCGCTGGCTTACCTGCTGGAAGCTTTCCCCCAGCCGCTTATCCAGGGTGGCGTGCAGTTTTTCATCCACGGTGAGGCGCATTTCTTCCAGTTTCTTGCTGTTTTCCTCCTGCAATTGGTTCACGGATTTATGCAGGGTTTCCCGCATGCGCTCCATGCGCATTTCGTTCTGGTTCAGTTTTTCATCCAGCTGCTGTTGCATATATTGCAGCCGCTGCTCCTGCCCGGCGCTGATGCCCTCCAATTGCTGGGCCATCCCCTGCATGCGCACGGCCTGATCCTGAGTGATGCGCTGGGCCGTCATTTCTAAAACCTGCAAAAAATCGCTTTGCCGCAGGGCTTCCCGGGCGGCCTTTTCCTGCTGATGGGCCAGGGCCTGCAATTGCTTTTTCTGCCGTCGATACAGGCAGAGCATGGCAATAAAAACGCCCATCACCACAACGAGCGCCAGCAACGCCAGCGCTCCTTGATAAGAATTGATCAGGCTCATATCAGGCATGGGATTTTCCCTCTCTCCAATGCTTATAGCACAATCCGATGTACTTGATTTCGTTCTGGTTATCGATCAGCACCTGTTCGCCTTCTTTGATCACTTCGCCTTTTCCGTTGATGCGGGTATTCATGGTGGCCTTTTTGCCGCACCAGCACAGGGCCCCGAACACTTCCTGAATATCTTCTGCCAAGCGAAGCAAGGCCGCAGAGCCGGGGAAGAAATTCCCCTGGAAATCCGTCTTCAGGCCATAGCAGAAAATTTGCCGGTCATCCGCCAGATCCGCCAGTTCCTGCACCTGTTCTTCCGTCAAAAACTGGGCTTCATCCACAAAAATATACTGAAAATCGGAATGGGCCTGCTGCACCGCCAGCCAGTTCAGCTGCTCCCGCACGCTGTGGCCCTTTTCCAGCACAATTTCCGCCTGCGCCTGCAGCCCCACCCGGGAATACACCGTTTCGGCAGAAATGCGGGTATCAATGGCCGGCTTCACCAGCGCCACCTTCAGCCCCAGTTCCAGGCAATTATGCCGCTGCATCAGCAGCATGGCCGTTTTGCTGGAGCCCATCACGCCGTGAAAAAAGTGCAGCATTACAGTTCACGCCTTCCTTCCATGGCCTTAGCCAGGGTTACTTCATCCGCATATTCCAAATCGCTTCCCACCGGCACGCCGTGGGCAATGCGGGTCACCTTCACGCCCATGGGCTTGATAAGCCTGGCAATATAGGTGGCCGTGGCCTCCCCTTCAATATCCGGGTTGGTGGCCAGAATCACTTCCTGAATATCCTCTGCACCCAGCCGGGAAAGCAATTCCCGGATGCGGATATCCTCCGGCCCGATGCCGTTCATGGGGGATAGGGTGCCCCCCAGCACGTGATACAGGCCCTTAAAATCCCGGATGCGCTCCATGGCCGCCACATCCCTTGCATCCCGCACCACGCAAAGCTGCCCGTTCATGCGCTGTTCATTTTCGCAAATGGGGCAAAGCTCGCCTTGGGTGTAGTTGCCGCAGCGCACGCAAAAATGCAGCGCCTTCCGGCCCTGCCACAAGGCCGCCGCCAGTTCACGCACGTCATCCTCCGGCATGGCGGCAATATGGTACGCCAAACGCTGGGCGCTTTTTTGCCCAATGCCCGGCAGCCTTGACAGCTGCAAGGCAATCCGGGCAATGGGGTCCATCTTTTCGCTCATCAGAACAAGCCGCCCATTCCGGCAGGGGCCATGGCGCCCATGGTGTCTTCCCGGGTCTTTTCCCCTTCACGCAGGGCTTCGTTTACCGCCGCCATGATCAAATCCTGCAGCATTTCCACGTCATCGGGGTCCACCGCTTCGGGTTTGATATTGATTTCCAGCAGTTCCCGCTTGCCGCTCACTTTCACGTTCACCATGCCGCCGCCGGCAGATGCTTCGTACACCTTGGCGTCCAGTTCTTCCTGGGCCTTCTGCATCTGCTCCTGCATTTTCTGGGCCTGCCGCATCAACTGCTGCATGTTGGGGCCGCCAAAACCGCCGAATTGATTCCGTGCCATAATGTATGTTCCTCCTTCATATTGAACGGATAGTCCTATCCACATATTTTCAGTACATTATACCATGATTCTTCCCCTTCTGTAAAGAACTTTAGTTCCCTTTTCTCTTGCGAAAAGCGGCCAAAAACACTATAATAAACCTACACAGAAAACCGCATAAGGAAAGGAGAATGTCCCCATGGCCCAGCACAAAATTGTATCCCCCGGCCCCTTGCTGAATGCGCACGGCCGCCTGACGGAAGCAGGCTATGCCACCTCCCTCATCAAAACCTATAACCGGGAAAAGATTGCCGCCTCCCGCCTGCGCATCAAGGAATGGGATTATTACCTGATCCAGAGTGATCTGTTCGCCCTGGCCCTCACCATTGCGGATAACGGCTATATGGGCATGGACAGCATTTCCTTCCTGCGCTTTGGGGATCATCCCGGGGAAAAGACGGTATCCAAAATCGTCCCCTTCACCCTGGGCAAGCGAAACCTGCCCCCCACCAGCGAACAGGGGGATATTGCCGTTTCCGGAAAGGGCTATGAAATCACCTTCCAAAACGACGGCAAAAAGCGCCGCCTCTTTGGCCGCATGGAGAATTTCGATCAGGGAAAGCCCATCCTTTTTGACGTGACCCTCACCCAGCCGCCCCCGGACAGCATGGTGATCCTCACCCCCTACAAGGAAAACGAAAAGGCCTTCTATTACAACCAGAAAATCAACTGCCTCCAGGCGGAGGGCCGGGTGGAATACGCCGGGGAGGAATACCTTTTCGCCCCTGCCCATTCCTTTGCCGTATTGGACTGGGGCCGGGGCGTGTGGACGTATAAAAACACCTGGTATTGGGGCAGCGCCTCCGGGCTGGTGAACGGCGTGCCCTTTGGGTTCAATATCGGCTACGGCTTTGGGGATACCTCCGCCGCCTCCGAAAACATGCTGTTCTATAACGGCATCGCCCATAAGCTGGATCAGGTCACTTTCCACATCCCTGAAAAAGACGGTAAGTGCGATTTCCTTTCCCCTTGGACATTCACCTCCTCCGATGGCCGCTTTGAAATGGATTTTCAGCCCATCATTGACCGCAATGCCCTCATTGACCTGAAACTGCTCTGCTCCGATCAGCATCAGGTGTTCGGCTATTTCACCGGCAAGGCCGTGCTGGATGACGGCACCGAAATTTGCATTCAGCATTTCCTGGGCTTTGCGGAGAAAGTGTTTAATAAATGGTGAATTCATGAAATTCGGAATTTATCGTGTTTTGAGCAATCCCTCCGCCCCTTCGGGGCACCTCCCTTTCACAAGGGAGGCGACAATCCCTCCGTCACGGCTTCGCCATGCCACCTCCCTTTCACAAGGGAGGCCACAATCCCTCCGTCACGGCTTTGCCGTGCCACCTCCCTTTCACAAGGGAGGCCACAATCCCTCCGTCACGGCTTCGCCATGCCACCGCCCTTTCA
>JAZUQI010000277.1:0-4598 GCA_045605625.1 Clostridia bacterium | reverse complement strand
ATCCGCTTCGGGGAAATTCCACACAATAGAAGAACCGGTTGAATTCCATTCAACCACTTTAGGCTGCTCACCATTATGAACAACTGTCGGCAGCAAAACATCACCATCAGCCAGAATGGAAATGGTGGTATTCACCTGCTCGTTATGATCGCCAACAATATCAATGTTGGAAACACCTTGCAAGCTGTTAATAATCACATTGTCGCCAACATTAACTGTGATAACGCCATTCTTGTCCGGCTTTACCACTTTGCCGCCTGCGTTGGCAACCATGCTGCGCTGATTGGCTTCCAATACTTTCTTGGCCAGTTCAAAATTGAAATAATCATCCGATACATAAATGGGGGGTGTGGAGCCCTGGCCCAGCATACCGGCCGAAAAGCCATTCACACTGTACAGCACCTCACCGTTGGATTCCCAGGAATATACTTTGTTCAGGGAACCGACATACAGGGCAGTTGCCTTTGTATCGTTGCGGCCATTAAAAACGCCGTTGCAATACCCCTGAATATAGGAAGGGGGAATTTTCCCTACTTGCGATTCCGGAATTTCAACTACACCGTCGGCAAAGCTGGGGACCTTCAGGTCTCCTTGAATAATCAACGCACCGACGCAGTGAATTGTCATATCCGCATCGCCAAAGGCAATTACATTATAGCCATTCAACATGGATTGAAGTTCATAGGCCATTCCCCAATCCGTCCAGACCATATCCTCCGGCTTTTTTTCTGCCAATGCACCGGTTACACCGCCAAAGGCAAGAATGATTGCCAGCAGAATGGTTACCATGCTCAAGCTAAGCTTCTTCATGTGTGTTTACCCCCAAATAGACAGAATTCACCCATTAAACCACTATACAGTATACAACATATTGTGTATAAAATCCAGCTTTTTACAAAAGAAAGTTGTTTGTGTCATGGTTTTCTGGTTTTTTGTAACATTTCGGTTAGATGGGGGTGCTTTTTGTCACTTTTGCGGAAAAAATGCGCAAATTGGATGGAAAAAAGGCGGTTTGATTACACCAAGCCCTTCTGATTTGTCAGAAAAAAGAAAGAAAAAAAGTGCCTTTTTCGGTTGAAAAGGCACTTGAAAGGGCCGTTCAGCAGCGTTTCAGGGCTTGACAGAATGAATACGGTATAAACAAATTTCCCTTGCCGCTGCCCAGGGCAATATCGGGCTTGATGGCGCCGTGGAAATCGCTTCCGCCGCTTTCCAAGAGGCCCATTTCCCGGGCCAGGTTCCCGGCGCACCGGGTGGTTTCATCGTCATAGAGGGAATAGACCGTTTCCATCCCGGCAAGGCCGGCTTCCCGGGCCGGGGGCAGGAAGGACCGCAGCTCCCCTTCCGTCATGTTCAGGAAGGGATGGGCCATCACCGGCACGCCGCCTGCCCGGCGGATCAGCCGGATGGTGTCCAGCGCCGAGAGCCGCTCCGGAGGCTGATAAAACCCGTTTTTTTCGGACAACACCGTATTCAGCGCATCCCGGATGCTGGGAAACAGCCCCAGCGCCACCAGCGCCGCCCCGATGTGGCCCCGGTTGATGTGGTGATCCGGGGTTTGGGCCGTGAGGGCATCGTAATCCAGGGGATAGCCGTTTTGCCGCAGGGCCTCCACCAGGCGGCGGTTGCTTTCGTCCTTTCGGCGGTTGACTTCCACCATGCTTTCCTGCAAGGCGGCCCAGCCTTCTTGGGGCAGAAACAGCCCCAGCATGTGCACTTCGCTTTTGCCGTGAACGGCAGAAATTTCAATGCCTGCCACGGCCTCCACCTTCTTCCCTTCGGCGGCCTTCAGAAAAGAGGGCAGGCCGGAAACGGTGTTATGATCCGTCAGAGCCACGGCGGAAAGCCCCCGGGCCACGGCCAGCTCCACAATCTCCTGGGGGGTGCAGGTGCCGTCGGAATAGATGGAATGGGTGTGCAAATCACAGGCGTATGGCATGCGGCGTTCTCCTTTGCAAGGGATGATGCCTGCATTATACCACAAAAGGCCCCTTTTCCACAAGAAACGCCTTTTTGCATTTCCCTTGAAATGGCAGATACCTTATCCGGGTATTTCCCGGCGCATCGGTGCACCAAATGAAACTCCGCATGGCCGAAAACCCCGGTTTTCCAGTCGTGGGTGTTTTCTGCTTCTTCCAGTATATGTCCGTCATGCACCAGCACCGCCCCGAAGGTTTCATAGCCCTTCTTTCCGACCTGCACCGCCAGCGCATAGCACCTTTTGATGTATGTTTCCTTTTCCCTTTATTCTTCCTTTTTCCGCTTCCTGGAGGGCACATATTTGGTGCGGCCAAAGTAAAAAAGCTTCAGCAAAATGACCAGCAGAATGGCCGCAATCACCAGCACCGCCAGCAGCATCATGCCCCCTTCATGCTGGGGCACCACAAACAAAAGCACAATAAAGGCCACCACGGCCAGCAACGCCAGCGTATCGCTTTTTTTATACTTCATTCCATTTCCTCCTTACCGGTACCAGCTTTCGGGAATTTCCATATCGTACACGCACATATCCCGGTCCGCCCGGCGCCAGATTTTCATCATCTGATCCGTCATTTTCCTCACGTCGCACACATACACCCGGGCGTTCCCCAGCGTATCGTATTGTACGGCGCCGCACACTTCAAAGGCCTTGTTGTAATTGGGGTAATATTCGCTGCAGCCGGATACGTCCTTGGGCAGCCCGGCCACAAAATGGGGATGATAATCCCGGTTGAAATGGCTTTTGCCTTCCCAATCGATGATTTCCACATCAAAGCCCTTTTCCGCCAGCCGGTTTTTCACATCCACCCGTTCATCCACGGCGTGAAGATAAGTATTCCGTTCATGGCCAACCCCAAGCAAAATCACCTTGCCCCCCACGTCATACAGCCGGCTGAGGGCGCCGCCAATGGGGGCCGGGGTGCCGCTTTTTTCTTCCCCTTCAATGTAGGCCCGGGCATGTTTCCCAAAGGCCGCCATGGAATGGGTGGGGTGCAGGGAGCGAATGCCATCCTTGCGGAAGGCCGCCACCCTGGCCAGCGTGCCAATGCAGGGCACCGTTTCCCTTACGTCAAACCGGGGGTTATCCGGGTTCACGTTGGCCCAGGTGTGGGTGGGCACCAACAAAAGCCCATCCTTCAAGTATTCCGTCAGGGCGTCAATCAGCCCATCCGCCCCGTTTTCCATGGGCCCCACCTTCCGCAGGGCGGCGTGGATGGTGACGGTATCATTGGATTGAAAGCCGTTCCGCTCCAGAAAATTCCATATATCCTGCTTGGTAACCATGCGTTTCTTCCCTTTCTCAAAAGCCCATTTGCACCAGTTCTTCACACAATGCGGAATAGAAGGCATAAATCTGATCCCGCTTTTTATCATTCACCATGAAATCCACCATTTCCGTGTGGGATACGCTGCCGTCCACCGCATCCCCCCGGTATACGCCGAAAATGGCCGAATCCCGGGGCACCAGCCCATCCGTTTCCTGATCCTTTTCCATGTACCGGGAAAACATGAAGGGAATGCGCATCACAAAATCCGCTTTCTTATCCCCTTTATGCATCACCGCCGAAAAGCTTTGGCAATACACCCTGTCACAGAAATTCACCGTTTCCTGTTCCATGGCCTGCTGCACCCGTTGCAGCTGGGTGCAGGCGGTGAAGCTATCCGGCCGCTCATCCCCCAGCATGCGATACACGCCGTTCACCGCCGCCGCCACAGGCTTCAGCAGCATCTTCGGCACTTTCAATATCCCCGTTGCCACCGGCGAACCCTTGTGGGGCGTGCAGAGGGTGGTGAGGGAGGCCACCTTTTCCGCCATGCCCAAATGGCAAATCATGTATTTGGCATCCAGCCCACCCTTGGAATGGGCAATGATATTCACCTTTTCCGCCCCGGTTTCCTGCAAAAAAGCCTCAATTTCCTTTTTCAGCTGAAGGGCGTTGTTTTCCACGCTGCCAAAGCCATCCACCCGGCTCACCAGCACCCGATGGCCCTGAATGCGCAAAATGCGGTCAATCTTGCCAAAGGAGCGCAGAAAAAACGTTTCCCGCATGGCCAGCCCATGCACCAACACAATGGGATACCTGGTTTGCATCGCTTCGCCCTCCTTTGCTTTTCCATTATAACAGAAAAGTCTTTTTATGAGAAGCACTTGCACGGGGAAGATTTGCAAAACAAAAGCATTGCAGAACTGAGGGGGTTCCACCCCCTTCACCCCGGCCAGGGGCATTGCCCCTGGACCCGGTTGCCGGGGAAGATTTATAAGACAAAAGGAAACGTGAGGGGTTCCACCCCTTCACCCCGGCCAGGGGCATTGCCCCTGGACCCGGTTGCGGATATTGATGTCTTGTATAACGGGCAATGTGCCGCTGCTTATTGGGGCAGCCCTGCCGCACACGGGCACGGCGGCAAAATGCCGCCTGGCGGATGCAAAGCATCCGGGAAAACGTGAATAACGCCGGAGGAGAAAGTTCATTACTTTCTCTCCCGGCTTTTTCTCGTTTTCATTGTGCCCGTGGCGAAGATTGCATTCGTTTCTCAAATTTTATGCGGAGACTTTTAGTTAGAACCTGTGCGCATTTTCGCATACTGGGTGCAGGGAGGTTCTCCCTGCCGTGGGG
>JAZUQI010000276.1:0-2645 GCA_045605625.1 Clostridia bacterium | reverse complement strand
GGTTTGCAGCCTCCTTATGGAAGCTGCAAACCCTATTTTTACGGCCGTAAATTGATAGAGGAAGTGCCATAGGCGCCTGCTCACAATTTGGCATTGTCGTTCATTGCCGCACAAGCGGCATGAACTCTGTGCCTCATTGGGCCTTCACCTGCCTTCATCTGCCACAGGCAGCGGCAGGTTTGGCCCTCGGGGCGGCAAAGCCACCCCTGCGGATTCCATATGAAGGGGCTGCGGCCCCTTCATACATCCCCAGCGTTGGGTGACAGTCCGAAACGTTATGAACTTGCCTTCACAACGCTTTAGTGTTTGTTATACACTCAGCCTTCATAGCCCCTGGGGTTTTGCTTTTGCCAGTTCCAGGCATCCCGGCACATGGTATACAAATCCCGCTTGGCTTCCCAATGCAGAATTTTCTTGGCCTTGGTGGCATCGGCATAGCACACGCTAATGTCTCCGGGGCGGCGGGGCGTTACCTGATAGGGAATTTTCAGGTCATTGGCCTTTTCAAAGTTTTTCACAATATCCAGCACGCTGTAGGCGGTGCCGGTGCCCAGGTTGAAAGCTTCCACGCCCTTATGATCTTTGGCATATTCAATGGCCGCCACATGGCCTTCCGCCAAATCCATCACATGGATGTAGTCCCTTTCGCCGGTGCCATCCCGGGTGGGGTAATCATCGCCGAAAACACGCAGGTAATCCAGCTTGCCGCTGGCCACCTGGCAAATGAAGGGCATAAGGTTGTTGGGAATGCCGGAAGGATCTTCCCCGATGATGCCGCTTTCGTGGGCGCCGATGGGATTGAAATACCGCAGCAGCACGAAAGAGCGGCTGTCGTCCGTCTTGGCCACATCGGAAAGAATGCGTTCACTCATCCACTTGGTCCAGGCATAGGGGTTGGTGCAGCTGGCAATGTGTTCTTCCTTCAGGGGCATTTCGGTGGCGGTGCCATACACCGTGGCGGAGGAGGAAAACACCAGAATGCTGCAATCATATTCCTTCATCACCTGGCACAAGGTCATGGTGGCAATCAGGTTATTCTGGTAATAGTACAGGGGCTTGGCCACGGATTCGCCAACGGCCTTCAGTCCGGCAAAGTGAATGACGGCATCGGGCCGATGGGCGGCAAACACTTCCCGTGTGCGGTTCACATCGGTGCAGTCCCCCACTTCCAGGGTTACCTGCTTGCCCGTCATTTTTTCCACCCGGCGCAAGGCTTCGGGGCTTGCGTTGCACAGGTTATCCATCACCACCACGTCATAGCCCTTATCCAGCAGGCAATATGCCGTGTGGGAACCAATATATCCGGCGCCGCCGGCCAATAATACTTTCATGGAATTCCCCTCCAATGCTTCAAAAAACTCTTTGTTTATTGTATCAAACCCTTACATTCTTTGTCAATTCCGTTTGCTCCGCTTTCCGCAAAAAAGCAATCATGGCCTTTGAAATTTTATCCCGCTCCCCGGCGATGGTGCACACATGGGGGGAGTTTTCCAGCCACAATTTCCCCTTTTCTCGGCTGCTGACGCCCTCCAGGATGATATCCACGCTTTCCGGCCGCACCGTTTTATCCTTCATCGATTGGATGCACAAAACAGGGCTGTGAATCAGGGCCAAATCCCGCCGGGCTTTATCCATCAACACGCTCAAATCATGCACGGATTTGGTGGGGTTAGTGTCATAGCCCACATCGTATTCCGGGTGGATCAACTTGCGCCCTTCCCCCTTGCCCATCATGGGCACGAAAGGCGAAGCCAGCAGGGCCAGCCGACGGAAGGGGTTGAAAATGCGGATAGGGGCCGCAATGGGAATGCAGGCAGTCACATCCCTTTCCTGGGCCAGAATCAAGGAAAGCACGCCGCCCATGGAAAGCCCGGCCACGCTGAAATACCGGCATTTTTCCTGCATTTCTTTGGCCGCCTGCCGCACAGAAAGCAGCCAATCCTGCCAGGTGACTTTCTTCATATCTTCCGGCCGGGTGCCGTGGCCCGGCAGCAATATGGCTTTCACATAAAAGCCTGCCGCCGCCAGATCTTCCCCTATCAGCCGCATATGGGCCGGGCTGCCTGTGAACCCGTGAATCAACAGCACCCCATGCTCACCGTTGCCCATTTCAAAGGGCTGCGCATTTTTCAGTATACGCTTTTCCATTCCTGTTCCTCCCTTGGCCTTCTGTGGCTATTTTACCACATTTCCCGGCAAAAAACAAACCGGAATGCGGGAAGGAGAGAACCCTTGGTGCGCTGCGGATGCCCCTGATTGCTGTATTTATGCGCCCTCAAAAGGAAAGATCCTCTCCATCCGGAATTTCCATGGGCACCTCTTCCCAATGGATGTGCTGCATGCTGTTGAGAACGGCATTGCTCAAGGCCGTTTCCGCATTCATATAGGCCTGCACTTCTTCCGGGGCTGCCAGAATGGCCTGAATGATCATGCCATTCCGGGCCGTGCTCATATCATTCAGAAAGCGAATGAAATCCGCATTTTCATATAAGGGTATTTCTTCTTCCCCTTCGGTGGTTTCCGCCGGTTCCATCAACTGCATATAATATATTTTTTCTTTGTCCTCCGTCTGGAAAGGCGGCATTTCCTCCTGCATGTTCTTGCCGTGCACATGCAGGGAAAGCAGGGGCTTCCCCTCCTTTTCC
>JAZUQI010000275.1:0-3915 GCA_045605625.1 Clostridia bacterium | reverse complement strand
TGAAGCTGAAAAAAACGCCCAAGGACGAAATTGAACGCAAAGTGGATAAAATGCTGGATCTGGTGAACCTTTCCGGCTATGGCAAGCGCAGCGTGGATTCCCTGTCCGGCGGCCAGCAGCAGCGCATTGCCATCGCAAGGGCCCTGGTGAACGAACCGGAAGTGCTGCTGCTGGACGAACCTCTTGGCGCCCTGGATTTGAAACTGCGCAAGGAAATGCAGCTGGAAATCAAGGATATGCAGCAGCGGCTGGGCATCACCTTCCTCTATGTCACCCATGACCAGGAAGAGGCCCTCACCATGTCCGATACCATCGTGGTAATGCGGGGCGGCCATATTCTGCAAATCGGCACCCCCAAATCCATCTACGATGAGCCGAAAAACGCCTTCGTGGCCAACTTCATCGGCGAAAGCAACATCTTCCCCGGCACCATGGTGCGGGACGAACTGGTGCATTTCTGCGGCGCAGATTTCCCCTGCGTGGACGCCGGCTTTGGCGAAGATACCCCGGTGGACGTGGTGGTGCGCCCGGAAGACGTGCTGCTGGTGGGCGAAGACGTGGGCCAGGTGACCGGCGTGATCAAGAGCGTCCTGTTCAAAGGCGTGCATTATGAGATGATGATCGATGCCGGGCACTCCACCTGGAAAGTGCATTCCACCTCCAT
Organism: Clostridia bacterium; assembly: GCA_045605625.1. Lineage (GTDB taxonomy): Bacteria > Bacillota > Clostridia > Christensenellales > Aristaeellaceae > RUG563. Next base: position 3,251 of record JAZUQI010000275.1, on the reverse strand, counting down.
GCAGCCCGTGGGCAGCAAAGTGGGCCTTTCCGTTGTGCCCTTCAACATCCACATCATGAACCCCATGAAGGAGGAAAAAGCAGAATGAACAACCTGCAGGTTCCTGCCTGGGGCATCTGGGTGATGCTGGTGGGGCTGGCGGTGTTTCTGGTGCTGCTGGTGCGGTATTTCCGCAAAAACCACGGCCTGAACCGGCCGCTGTTCTCCTCCCCCTACACCCTGTGGATGATTGCCTTCACCATCCTGCCCTGCATTCTGATTGGCTACTATGCCTTTACGGATGTGAACGGCCATTTCACCCTGGATAATTTCAAAAACTTCTGGGATAGTAACTACGATATGAACAAAGAGCTGATTGCTCTTGGCTTTAACCCGGCGGATATGGGCTTTGCCCGGGGCACGGTGAACGTGGATACCCTGGTGTATTCTTTGTGGATGGCGTTCCTCTGCACCATCATCTGCCTGATCCTGGGCTACCCTGCCGCCCATATCATGGCGGACCGGGAATTTAAGCTGGGCCCCACGCTGGTGATCCTGTTCGTCATCCCCATGTGGATGAATTTCCTGCTGCGCACCATCGCCTGGATGAGCCTTTTGGAAGATAACGGCCTGATCAATAACCTGCTGGAATGGATGGGCTTTGGCAAAGTAAAGCTGATGTACAATTCCGGGGCCGTGCTGCTTGGCATGGTGTATAACTACCTGCCCTTCATGGTGTTCCCCATTTATAATGTGCTGAACAAGATGGATTATAAGCTGTCCGAAGCGGCCATGGACCTGGGTTGCGATAAGTGGAAAACCTTCTATAAAGTCACCCTGCCCCTGAGCCTGCCCGGCGTGGTCAGCGGCATCACGATGGTGTTCATGCCTGCCGTTACCACCTTCTTCATCCCCCGGATGCTGGGCGGCGGCAATACGGAAATGTTCGGCGACTTGATTGAGCGCACATTCCTCACCGCCAATAACTGGAACGTGGGCAGCGCCCTTTCCATGATTATGATGGTGCTGATTTTGCTCAGCCTGGGCCTGCTTCGCAAAGTGGACCCCGATGGAGAAGGAGGCAGCATGATATGATGAAGTTTATCAAGCGGTTTTACCTGTCCATCATTCTGTTTTTCCTGTATGTGCCCATTGTGATCCTCATTGTGCAATCCTTCAACGATGGCAAAAGCCGGGCTAAGTGGGAAGGCTTTTCCTTCCGCTGGTATCAGGAATTGTTTAACGATGCGGCCATCATGCAGGCCCTGTACGTTACCATCACCATCGCCATTCTGGCCGCCCTCATTTCCACCATTCTGGGCACCCTGGCCGCCATCGGCATCCACGCCATGAAAAAGCGGCCCCAGAGCCTGATGATGACCCTCACCAATATCCCCATGACCATGCCGGATATTGTGACCGGTATTTCCCTGATGCTGCTGTTCATCTTCACCAAGGTGGAGCGGGGTTACGTCACCATGCTGCTGGCCCACGTCACTTTCGATACCCCTTACGTGATTTTATCCGTGCTGCCCAAGCTGAAGCAAATGAACAAGCACAGCTACGAGGCGGCGCTGGATTTGGGGGCCACCCCCACCTACGCCCTCTTCCATGTGATTTTGCCCGAGATTATGCCCGGGGTAATCACCGGGGCCATGCTGGCCTTCACCCTTTCCCTGGACGATTTCACCATCAGCTATTTCACCACGTCGCCTTTGGTGCAGAATCTGTCCACCCTGATTTATTCCCAAGCCCGTAAGGGCATCAAGCCCACCATGAATGCGCTGTCTGCGCTGATGTTTGTGGCGCTGCTGGTGCTGCTGGTGGTGGTCAACCGCCGCACCGCCAATTCCGACGTAAAAAACTGAAAATGGAGGTAAACAACACATGAAAAAGCTTTCTCTGGTTCTGGTCATCGCTCTGGTTCTTTCCGCCTGCATGTTCTCTGCATCCGCCGAAGAAGTGGTGAACATCTACAACTGGTACGACTATATGGACGAATCCATCTTTGAAGATTTCTACAAAGAAACCGGCATCAAAGTGAACTGCATGTACTTTACCACCAACGAAGATATGATGGTGCAGGTGCGGGTCAGCCCCGGCGCCTATGACGTGGTGTTCCCCTCCGAATACTGCGTGGAACGGATGATTAAGGAAGATCTGCTTGCCGAAATCAATATGGATAACGTGCCCAACGCCAAGTATATCACCCCCGATCTGCTGGGCGGCGCCCATGACCCGGAAAACAAATATTCCATCCCCTTCATGTGGGGCACCGTGGGCATTCTCTACGATACCACCAAGGTGACCGAAGAAGAAGTGAGCAGCTGGGGCATTCTCTGGGACGAAAAATATGACGACCAGATTTTCATGATGGACTCCATCCGGGATACCATGGGCCTGACGCTGAAATACCTGGGCTATTCCATGAACACCCGTGACCCCAAGCAGCTGAAGGAAGCCACCGATAAGCTGATTGCCCAGAAGCCCCTGGTGAAGGCCTATCAGGTGGACGAAACCAAGGATAAGATGGTAAACGGCGAAGCGGCCCTGGCCGTTGTGTGGAGCGGCGATGCCCTCTACGCCATGGACCTGAATGAAAACCTGGATTATTCCGTGCCCCAGGAAGGCAGCAACGTGTGGGTGGATGCCGTGGTGATTCCCAAGACGGCCAAGAACAAGGAAAACGCCGAAAAATTCATCGATTTCCTCTGCCGCCCCGATATTGCCCAGCGGAACTGCGAATACATCTAGTATTCTTCCCCCAACACCGGCGCCATTGAACTGATGGGCGAAGATTATACCGAAAACCTGGCCATCAACCCCACCCAGGATATTATTGACCGCTGCGAATGGTTCATGGATATTCCCGAAAACTATATGACGGTGTATAACGCACTGTGGAGTCAGGTGAAAAATGCAAAATAAGCGATTGAAAATTCTCATCGTTTTGGCTACGGCGCTGGTGCTTCTGTGCACCGGCGCTTTGGCGCAGGAAGAATACCGCACGCTGAAAATCGGCAGCGAGGGCAAGGATGTAATCCGGCTGAAGCTGGCCATGTACTGGCTGGGCTACTTCACCTCCACCAATGTATCCGATAGCTATAACCGGGTCACGTCGGAGCGGGTGATGCAGCTGCAAAAGAACAACGGCCTGGAAGAAACGGGCATTGCCACGCCGGAACTGCAGGAATTGATTTTCTCCGGCAAGGCCATCGGCACCGCAACCGCCCCCTCCCCTTCCCCCATTCCTACGCCCTCCCCGGTTCCCA
>JAZUQI010000274.1:0-2072 GCA_045605625.1 Clostridia bacterium | reverse complement strand
CCTCCGGCGGCTCGCTGAACCTCAGGGATGATGATTCGGGCAATGGCTCCATCCTCTATCAGCTGCCCAATTCCTCCGTACTGCAATTATATGAAAAGGGCGGCACCTGGTGCAAAGTTTCCTATCAGGGCATCACCGGCTATGTGATGACCAAGTATATCACCATCATGTCCTCCGCCGCAACGCCCACCCCCAAGCCCACCCCAACGCCCTCCGGCACGGCGAGCGGCAATTCCGCCATCGTCACCACTTCCGGCGGCACGCTGAACTTCCGTTCCGCCGCTTCCACCAATGCCTCCGTTTTGATGGAAATCCCCAACGGCGCCGCTTTGCAGCTGCTCACCAAGGGTTCCGAATGGTGCATGGTGAAATATCAGGGGGTGGAAGGCTATGTGATGACCAAGTTCATCACCATCCTCAGCTATTCCGGCTCCGCCACCGGTGCCCCCTCCGCCACGGCCACGCCCCCCTCCTCCGCCACCGAAGAAGAGGATGACCCCTCCCAGTACACCCGCACCCTGAAAAGCGGCATGTACGGCGAGGATGTGCGCTGGGTGCAGGAACGCCTGAAGGAACTGGAATACACCGTGAATATCACCGGCACCTATGACAGCACCACCATCGCCGCCGTGAAGCACTTCCAATCCCAAAATAGCCTCACCTCCGATGGCCTTGCCGGTGCCCAGACCTTTGCCATGCTGAAGAGCAGCAATGCCCGCACCGCAAGCGATACCCCCCTCACCTTCAAAACCCTGCGCATTGATGATGTGGACCCCGCTATTTCCACCATGCAAACCCGGCTGAAGGCCCTTGGCTATCCCGTCAGCGTAACCGGCGAATTTGATTGCGATACCCATAACGCCGTGGTGGCCTTCCAGGTGCGGAACGACCTGGTCATCAGCGGCATTGCCGATGCCCTCACCCAGCAAATCATTCTGGCCGGCAACGCCAAGCCCTACTCCACCCCGGTGCAGGAACTGCCCATGGATACCGGGCGCATCACCGGCCCCGCTCTCAGCCAGGTGCAATTGCTCCACTGGTTTGACGATATCAAACCCACCATCAAATCCGGCCAAACCGTGGTGATCTTTGACCCGGCCACCTCCCTTTCCTGGAACATCAAGCTTTATTCCCTGGGCCGCCATGCGGACAGCCAGCCTGCTTCCTGGCAGGATACCCAGATCATGAACCGTTCCTTCGGCAAAACCAACTGGACCTGCCATCCCGTTTACGTCATGCTGCCCGATGGCCGCTGGACGCTGGCCAGCATGCATAACCGGCCCCATTTGTACGGCAGCATCAATAACAACGGCTTTGGCGGCCATCTGTGCATCCACTTCCTCCGGGATATGGATGAAGCCAAGCGGAACGACCCCAACTACGGCGTGCAGAACCAGAACACCATCCGCAACACCTGGAAAGCCTTAACCGGCATCACCGTGAAGTAAAAATTCCATTGGATCGGGGATATGCAGCATGAAAATTGTCCTGATGGGTTATGCAGGCAGCGGAAAAACCTTCCTTGCCAAATACCTGGGGGATAAGCTGCATATCCCCGTTTTGCATCTGGATGAAGTGAAGTATACCAAGGAATGGAAGCCTAAGGATGACCATGCCGTCTTCCCCATTGTTTCCGCTTTCCTGCAAAAGGAAGATTGGATTGTGGATGGAAACTACACTTACATTTTCCAGAAGGAAAGGCTGGATGCGGCGGACAAAATCATATTACTTCTGCTGCCCAGGTTTTCCTGCCTGCTGCGCTGCATTCGCCGCCGGAAGGCCCGAAAGGCTGAAGGATACACCAACGATACCAATCTTTGGTTCATCCAGTTTGTGCTCTTTGAAGGCCGCAACCGGGCACGCCGGCAAAACTACCAGCACATTCAGGAAACCTATCCGGATAAGGTGATCCTCCTGCGCACACAACAGGATATTGATCGTTTCATTGCGCAGGGGGAAGAAGATTTATGGAGTTTCACCCCTTGAGCCTGAAAGGAATTCAGAATTCGGAATTGATAGTACTTGTATCAATATTCCATTCACAAAAATCCTTCCCCTGCGCCAAACATCCA
>JAZUQI010000273.1:0-5251 GCA_045605625.1 Clostridia bacterium | reverse complement strand
TTGCTTGTTATACGATCCATTCTGAATTTCAAATTGCAAAAAACCGGAAACGGGACGGGAAACCCGTCCCCTACGGAGAAAATAAATTCCGAATTCTGAATTCTTAATTCCGAATTTAAATAACAATCCCCCAGACTGCTTCGCAGCCAGCCCCCTTTGCACAAGGGGGCCTTTTTTTGCCACCTCATCCGTCCGCCTGCGGCGTCCACCTTCCCCTCCAGGGGAAGGCTTTTGGGGGAGCAGCAGAAAATGGGCCATTCACATGGTACACAGCATCAATAATGGTTTTTTGAATCGTGCTTTATTTCATCACAAGAGATTTCTGCACAAAAAAGCCTCCCTTGTGAAAGGGAGGTGCCCCGAAGGGGCGGAGGGATTGCTCAAAACACTTTAAATTCTTCATTCTGAATTCTTAATTCTGAATTTCAGATTTTCCCAAAAGATGATGGGAGGGGCAAGCCCCTCCCCTACGGAGAAAAAAATTCTGCATTCCGCATTCCAAATTCCGCCCTCCTCCCCCCGCTTCCCTTTCGCTTTATTTTACCTTTGTAAACATTCCTTTCTTTTTTGTAAATTATTGCCTGAACCGTTTGCCAAGTGGATAAAATGTGTTATAATGGCAGCGTGTATTGTATAACTCATGAACAAATGACGGAGGAAACTGCGTTGAAAAGATTCGTTGCGTTTTTATTGATTTCGGTGCTGCTGATGGGCTGCCTGCCCCTGCAGGCCTTTGCCGCCAAGGAAGTGCTGTATGACGGTATCATCACCCACCGTTTCAAGGAAAGCTACACCAAAGTGTACACGAAAATGGATAAGGATTCCAAAGCCATCAAGCACCTGAACCCCGGCAACAAAATCCGCATTACGGAATTGTACCCCGGCTGGGTGGAAGTGCTGCTGCCGGATGGCCAAACGGGCTACATCATCCGCAAGCGCATTGATGTGACGGCCCCGGTGGATCCGGTGGCCACCCCGGCCTACCCCATCTGGCCCCACCCCTACTATATTGAAATCGACCGCACCGTGGAAGTGAAAAGCGATAAAAGCGCAGAAAGCGAAACCTTGTCCGTTTTGACGGATGGGGCACGCATTGCGGTGCTGGGCTGCGAAGACGGCTGGGTGAAGCTGATTCATAAGCAGGTGTACGGCTACATCAATTCCAACGATATTTCCGAAATGCTGCCCGTGGCGGCGGATCCGGCCACCGCCGATACCAAAACGCCCCTGGCGGTGTTCACCTCCTATTACAACACCAACGAAAACCGTATCCACAACCTGGGCGTGGCCTGCGGCTACATCAGCCGCACCCTGCAGCCCGGGGAAGTGATGAACTTTAACGATACCGTCAGCCCCTTCAGCCGGGAAAACGGCTATGAATTGGCCCCGGTATTGGTGGATGGCGAATTATCCGAAGGCTTTGGCGGCGGCAGCTGTCAGGTTTCCTCCACCTTGTGGGATACCCTGATGCAGCTTTCCGGCATCACCGTATTGATGCGCAAGCCCCACGGCAACAGCGGCGCAGATTACCTGCCCCACGGCATGGATGCCTCTTCCGGCCGCAGCGATTTGAACCTGATTTTCCGCAACGATTTTGATTTCCCCATCCGGATCGATGCTTCCTGCCATGACCTGGCCATGTTCATCGCCGTCTACAAAGGAGAGTAATTGCGTTGAAGCGTTTCATTTGCTTGCTGCTTCTTTTGTGCCTTCTGCCCCTTCACGGGGCTTTTTGCTTCGCTGAGGAAGAAACGGTAGAACTGCCCCGGCTGTACACCGCCCACACCCGGGTGGCATCCAAGGTGTTTGAAAGCGTGAATAAAACGGAGGGCATCAACCATACCTCCCCCATCCCGGCCAATGTGTATGTGGCGGTGCATGGGCTGGACCCCACCTTCGCCTACGTTTCCTATACGCCCTACAATATCACGGGCTATGTGAAACGGGTGTGCCTGGAATGGCCCAAGGTGCAGGACAAAGAAAATACACCCCCCTACGGCGTGGATTTTAACCATTATTTCACCACCGTGAAGGCGGCGGATGCCCCGGTGCTGACGGACCCCAAAGACGATAGCGAAGCCCTGATCACCCTGCACCAGGGGGCCAAGGTTTCCTTCATCGGCTTCGAGGATGGCTATGCCAAGCTGATTTACCACCGCCAGTACGGCTATATCGATTCCAACCTGCTAAACGACCCCATCCCCGTCTATTTCCATCCGGAAAACGCCGGAACGGATGCCCCCATTGCTTCCTACACTTCCTTCTATAAAATCACCACCGATGAAACCAACATCGGCCGGATGAAAAACATTGCCGTGGCTTGCGAAAAGCTGTGTGCGCTGGATTTGCCTTCCGGCTTCATAATGGATTTCAACCGGGATATCGGCCCCTACCGGCAAAGCAACGGCTATTTTCCTGCCCCGGTGCTGACGGACGGAAAAACCAAGCTGGGCTACGGCGGCGGCACCTGCCAGGTATCTTCCACGCTGTATAATGTGCTGTTGCAGCTGCCGGGCATTACGGTGCTGCAGCGGCGGGCCCACGGGAATAACGGCGCTTCTTACCTGCCCATCGGGGTGGATGCGGCGGTGGGCAATTCCACGCTGAACCTGCGCTTCCGCAATGATTTTCCCTACCCCATCCGCATTGATGCTTCGGCCCAGGACGGCGCCCTCACCATTGCCATCTACCGGGCCCCATAAACCGCACAAAATAAGCAAAAGGCAAGGTTTTCTGCTTGCCTTTTTTTGATGTCGATGGCAGGGAAACACCGTTTTTTAGCGAATATACATTGTTTGAGTCCACACAAAAGGAGCGTATTCGCATGAGCCAGGTTTCCGTTCCGGCCCTTGGCAGCCGGGAAGAAAAGAAAGCCTTTTACAAAAACACATTCCGCATCACGCTGCCCATCGTGCTGCAGAATTTTATGGATGCCGCCGTCAGCTCTGCGGACGTATTGATGCTGACGCTGGTGAACCAGGTTTCCGTGGCCGCCGCCAACCAGGCCAGCCAGGTTTCTTTCACGGTGGGCAATTTGATGTTCGGCCTTTCCTCCGCCGCCGCTATCATGAGCGCCCAGTATTTCGGCAAGGGCGATAAGAAAACGGTGGAAAAGGTGATGGGCCTGTCCCTCCGGCTGGCCATTGTGATCAGCCTTCTGTTCACCCTGGCCGCTGCTATCTTCCCCACCCAGATCATGACCCTCTTTTCCAAGGACGCCGCCGTCATTGCCGAAGGGAAAACCTATTTGCAAGCCGTGTGCCTTTCCTATGTGATGGGGGGCTTTGCCCAAGTATACCTCAGCGTGATGCGCAGCGTGGGCCGGGTGCGGATGAGCATGATGATCCATTCCGGCACGGTGCTGATGAACGTGGTGCTGAACGCCTGTTTCATTTTCGGCATTGGCCCCTTCCCCGAGCTGGGCATTCTGGGCGTGGCCATTGCCACCACCGTTGCCCGTGTGCTGGAAGTGATGATCTGCCTGTGGGATAGCCAAACCTGCCAGATCATTAAACTGCGGGTGAAATACCTGTTCAGCCGCATCGGTTCCCTCACCAAGGATTTTATGCGCATCGCCGTTCCTTCCGCCAGCAACGACGTCATCTGGGGCCTAGCCATCAGCGTGTATTCCGCCATCTTAGGCCAGCTCAGCACCGATATTACCGCCGCCAGCGCCGTGGCCAATGTGGTGCGCAATTTCGGCACCGTCATTTGCTTTGGCACCGCCTCCGCCGCCGCCATCATTCTGGGCCAGGCCATGGGCGATAATAAGCTGGACGAAGCCAAGGCCTACGCCAAGCGCTTCATCGGCCTGGCGGTGTGGACGGCCCTGATCGGCGGCGGCGCCATTTTGCTGCTGCGGCCGCTGGTGATGAACTTCATGCACGTGTATGTGGAAGTGACGGATGTGGTGCGGCAGGAACTGCCCATCATGCTGTTCATCAACGCCTACTACACCCTGGGCATGAGCCTGAACACCATGCTGATCTGCGGTATTTTCCGCTCCGGCGGCGATGTGAAGTATGGCTTTTATTGCGATATGATTGCCATGTGGGGCTATGCCGTGCCCATGGGGCTGTTCTGCGCTTTCGTGCTGAAGCTGCCGGAAATGTGGGTGTATTTCATTTTGTATCTGGATGAATTTGTGAAACTGCCCTTCAATATCTGGCATTATAAGAAAATGACGTGGCTGAAAAATATCACAAGGGACAATGTGTGAGGATTTTGAATGAGGAATTCGGAATTTTAGAATGCAGAATTCAAAATTCAGAATTAAGAATTGATAATGTTCTGCTATTTTCTTATCACTGAAGTTGGCAAAACCACGCCCTTCCGCAAAAACGCCCCCAAAAGCCTTCCCCTGGAGGGGAAGGTGGCCGCCATTGGCGGACGGATGAGGTGGAATAAGCCCCCTTGTGTAAAGAGGCCTGGCTGCGAAGCAGACGGAGGGATTATTATGAAATGCGGAATTCGGAATTTAAAGTGTTTTGAGCAATCCCTCCGCCCCTTCGGGGCACCTCCCTTTCACAAGGGAGGCAATTTTTGAAAAAATACTTGTGATGAAAAAAAGCACGGTTTTCAAAAGTGCGATTTGCGCTGCGTACTATATGGACGGCCCGTCTTTTTTACCGTCCCCCAAAGCCTTCCCCTGGAGGGGAAGGGGACAGCCGCAGCCTGACGGATGAGGTGGCAAAAAAAGCAGAATTCGAAATTACGAATTCTGCTTTTTCATTCGCTTCGTACGGAAAAACGTTGGCAGCAAAAACAATTTCTTATTAAAACGGGTGCGGGGCGAAACTCCCTGCCTGCGAAAGTCCCTTCCCTTCTCCCTCACCTTTCCCAGAACGTCCAGGTGTGAATGGGCTGAAAGCCGATTTTTTGGTAAAACACATCACCGCCGCCGGTGAGAAGCGTGGCCCCTTTTTCCCCCATGCGCCGGGCCATTTCGGCAAGCAGCGCCGCTGCCAGGCCCTTTTTCCGGTGTTCCGGCACAGTGCAAAGGGGCTCCAGATAGGCCAGGTTATTCCGGGGCGTCCACCACATGCCGCCATAGCAGGCATAATTCCCCTGAGCATCCACCACGGCGATAGAGCATTCCGGGGTGGCGTGGGGGGACGTTGCCAGGTGCAGGCTATCCTCAAAATCCCCATCCCAGGGCCCTTCTTCCGCCTCGTGGTTAAAGCCCTTCCAGCAGCATTCGTCCGCCTTAGCCGCATCCATTTCCCCAGGGGCGGTAAAGCGATAGCCTTCC
>JAZUQI010000272.1:0-4362 GCA_045605625.1 Clostridia bacterium | reverse complement strand
CTTCGCCGCCAGATACATGGCCCCAAAGGCCAGGGCCGTTTTGCCGCAGCCCACGTCCCCCTGCACCATGCGCCCCATGGCATAGGGGGCATTCATATCCTGTGCAATCTGCAAAAGCACCCTTTGCTGTGCCCCGGTGGGCCGGAAAGGCAGGCTGTTCCAGAACGCATCGCATCCCTTTTCATCCGCCGGAATGCAAATGCCCTCTTTTCTCTCCCCACGCAGGGAAGCAGCTGCTGCCTGATACAAAAGCACGCTTTCAAAGCTGATGCGCCGCAGGGCAAGGGCCAGGTTTTCCCGGCTATCCGGGAAATGGGCCTGGCGCAGGGCAAAATTCCGTTCACATAAATGATGCTGAATGCGCAAAATATCCGGCAAGGTTTCCGGGCAGCATTCTTCCAGGTATTCCAGGGCCTGGCGCATCAGATCCCGCATGGTTTTGGGCGGAATGCCCCCCACCGCCTTGTAAATGGGCAAAATGCCCCTTTCCTGCACGATGGAAGGGCTGGCCATCCGCCGCCGGCCGGCCTTATCCCGGTCTATGCGGCCATAGAGGGTGATTTCCGTTTCTTCGTTGAATTTGTCCGCAAGCCAGGGCTGGTTATACCACACCACCGGCACCGAACCCGTTTCATCGCACAGCGTAAGTGAAACGCTGGTGAGGCCTTTGAACCGGGACAGCCGGGGGGCTTTTTTCGGAAAACCGATGATGCAGATATCCTTTCCCTCTTCCGCTTCGCCGATGGGCACCGTGTTTTGGGTATCCTGATAGCGCACAGGCAAGGTAAAAAGCAGGTCACTCAAGTTCTGAATGCCTGCTTCCTGCAATTTTTGCAGCCGGACCTTGCCCAGCCCTTTCATTTCTTCCAGTTTCAGCATGGTTTTATCGTTTGATATCAATCACAATCCGTTGATCTTCCGCCGCATCGCCGAAGGCATCCTGGCCGTTTTCAAAGCTGCGGATAATGCGGAGGGTATCCTCATCCGGGGTTTCCACGGACAAAAAGCCGGTATGGAGCAGGGCATTATCCCGGCGTTCCACCAGTAATTTGCGGATGATCTCCTTCAATTCCTGGTCGCCGCCATCCCAGGGGTATGTGCCCCGGCAGTAGGGATCGGAGGAGCCCTGCAGGCCCACTTCATCCCCGTAATACAGGCAGGGAATGCCGGGCAGGGCACACATAAGCTTCGTCATTTCAATGAAGCGCTTCCGGCCAAGGGCGTATTCTTCTTCCGTCAGCTGATATTCCCCCCGCACCTGATAGGGCTTTTCTTCCCATGTGCGTTCACACAATACGTTGATGGCCCGGGGCCTGTCATGGCTGCCGCACAGGTTCATCAGGGAATAATGGAAGGGCACGGGGTAGTTTTCCTGCTGGCTCATAATCAGCCGCTTCAGCCCGGCGGAGGTGATTTTGCCGGTGAAGAAATCAATGGCCGCCTCCCGGAGGGGGTAGTTCATCACGCTGTCCAGGGTATCCCCCTGGCAATAGCAGCGCATTTCGCCGTAGGCTTCCTTATGGCTGGCATCTTCCCACACTTCCCCCAGCACCACGGCGTTTTCATCTTCCTTTTTCACCGCTTCCCGGAGGGAACGCAAAAAGCGCATGGAAAGCTCGTCCGCCACGTCCAGCCGCCAGCCGCAGCTGCCTTCCCGAACCCAATGGCGCACTACGCCGTTTTCGTTGAACATATAATCCCGGTAGCTTTCGCATTCCTTATCCATGGCCGGCAGGGTGTGGAACCCCCACCAGCATTCGTATTCATCCGGGAACCGCTTGAACTGATACCAGGGATAGTAGGGGGATTTGGTGCTCTGGCAGGCCCCCACCGTGGGGAACCGGCCGAAGCGGTTGAAATAAATGCTGTCTTCCCCGGTGTGGCTGAATACGCCGTCCAGCATCACCCGAATGCCAAAATGCTTTGCCGTTTCGCACAGGGAACGGAAATCCTCATCCGTGCCCAGGTGGCTGTCAATATGCATATAATCGGCGGTATCATAGCGGTGATTGGAACGGGCCATGAAAATGGGGTTCAGGTACAGAACTGTTATGCCCATCTCCTTCAAATACTGCATTTTGCTTTCGATGCCCTTCAGATCGCCGCCGAAGAAATCCCGGGCACAGTTATCATCGCCGCCCTCGGGCATCAGGATGGGGGTTTCGTTCCAGGTTTCGTGGTAATAGTTTTCGCTGCGGCGATGGTCATTCTGGCCGCTTTTGCAAAACCTGTCGGGGAAAATCTGGTACATCACCCCGTGGCGCAAATATTCCGGGGTTTTGTAATCCGCCGTATAGGTGGTAATCTGCCAGGCCCGGGGCTTATCCGTCACATGGCCTTCGCCGCCCATGCCATCCTCCGGGCAGCCATAGGCCACCTGATTGCCCTGATGATCCCGGATGCGGAAATCATACCAGCACAGGATGGGAATATCCGGCATATCGATGGTCACCTGATACCAATCCTTGCCGTCCTTATCCATGGGAAACCATTTTTCACTGCCGTCATAAAACCGCAGCGTGGCCGCCGCCGCATCCTCGCACCGGATGCGCAGCGTTAATTTATCCAAGCACTTCATCGCCCCCAGCGGCAGCCGGCACAGGCTGTCCTGGGAATTGTGATATACATTCATGGTTCTCTTTCCCCTCAATATTCTTGGGCTTTTTCGCCCTTTCATGATACCATAATCCCCCGGGAAAAGCAATAAAATACATGACAAACGCCCGTTTCTGTGCTATGATTGGGAAAAATCCCGGCCAATGAAAGGAAGAACACAATGCAAAATCACATCACCGCCAAAGAAATGATGGAAAACGTGTGGATGCTGACGGACCGGATGGGCATGCACGCCACCCTGCTGGTGGGCAGGGAAAGGGCGCTGCTGGTGGATACCGGCTATGGCTTTGATGACCTGAACGCCGCCATCCGCTCCATTACGGATCTGCCTTATTCCGTGCTTATCACCCATGGCCATCATGACCATGCCTGCGGCGCTTTTCAATTTGATCAGGTGTATCTGCACCGGGATGAAATGCCCGTTTTATCCTTCTATGCCGGCAACTGGCGCAAGCGGGTGTGGGGCCAGGCCCTGCAAAAAAGCCTGGATCTTTCCGATTGGACGGAGGAAGATTTTGTTGCCCAGCCCTGCGGCAACGGCGTGGAAATAAACGAAACAGAAATGGATCTTGGGGGCCTTACGGCCCAAATCCTCCTTTGCCCCGGCCATACCAAGGGCAGTTTGTGCGTGTATGTAAAAGAAAGAAAGCTGCTTTTGCCCGGGGATAATATGAACCCCACCACCTGGATTTTCTTCCCCGAATGCGAAGGCCTTGGCACCCTGATCCAGTCCCTCAAACGGCTGGATGCCCTGCCCTTTGAACAGGTATTGTGCCCCCATTTTGACCGGCTGCTGCCCCGGGAAACCTTCCATGCCTTCCTTGCCGGCCTGAATAAAGAAAACGTGCTTGCCACGTCCGCCCCGGCCTTCCACCTGTGGGAAGGAAAAAAGGTGTACGCCTGCCAGCCCATGGAAGGCTTCACTCTCTGCTACGATGCCGATAAACTGCCGGAAGACTGGAAATAAGCGGCTGCGGCACAGCCAATTGCTGCATGCAGAAGATATCGCTCAGCCCCTCCGCTGCGACCGGTGCAAAACCTCCATTTTTCGTATCAGAATTGTAATAGAAGTTCCGTTGACGCACCCTATGGTTCGTGGTACACTATGATTTGATTCAAACAGCCATTATACCAAACTGAATGCAGATATAGGAGCGAATGATGATGGAACATTGTGCGCTGACGGGCTTTTATTCCGCCGCCCAGCGGGCAAGATTTTTACAGGCCACCTCCCAGCGCTTCAGCGTGCGCAGCTTCACAGGGGAAGCGGATGCCGCCAAGAAAACCGCCCTTTTGTATGCCGCCGAAAAGGTGGCGCTGCCGGGGGTGCGGCTGGTGATTGGCCACGGAGAAGAAGAAAAATTATATAAAAAGCTGCCCACGGTGCCGGTGATTTCCGGCACGGGCCAGTATGCCGCCGTGGTGGCGGATATGAGTGTGCCCCACGCCGCCTATCATGCCGGTATCAGCGGCGAAGCTTTTGTGCTGGAGGTGTTTTCTCTGGGGCTGGGCGCCTGCTGGATTGGTTCCTTCAAAAAGGATGGGCTGGGCTTGGAGTTATCTGAAACGGAAAAAGTGCTGGCCCTGATTCCCTTTGGCACCTTTGACGGAAAGGCCGCAAAGCGCAAGCGCAAGAAGCTGACGGCCATCTGCTCCGGCAACCCTACGGATTGGCCGCTGAGGGCCTAAAGACGGATCGTAGCCATGTCGTTCTGTGAGCCAAGGAGTTGTTTCATACATTTGTCT
>JAZUQI010000271.1:0-8909 GCA_045605625.1 Clostridia bacterium | reverse complement strand
ATCCCTTCCGGGTGATCGGAGGGGCGTTTCAATCCGCCCGGCTGATTGGAAAAATTAAGCCGGATGTGTGCTTCTCCAAGGGGGGCTTTGTGGCGGTGCCGGTGGTGGTGGGTGCATGGCTGCACCGGGTGCCGGTTCTGTGCCATGAAAGCGATCTGACTCCCGGCCTTGCCAACAAAATTTCTGCCAGGTTTGCCAGAAAAGTGGCCACCACCTTCCCCGAATGCGCCGCTGCCCTTGGCAAAAAGGGCGTTTGCACCGGCACGCCCCTGCGGCCGGAATTGTTCAGCGGCAAGAGGGAAGAGGGCCTTGCCCTGTGCGGCTTTGACGGGAAAAAGCCGGTTCTGATGATGATGGGGGGCAGCCTGGGCGCCCAGAAGGTGAACGAAGCGCTGCGAAAAGCCCTGCCCAATCTTCTGGAAAAATTGGACGTGGTGCACATCACCGGCAAGGGCAACTTGGATGAAAGCCTGCTCACCCTGCCCGGCTACAAGCAATTTGAATTCATCAGCGAAGAATTGCCTGCCATTTTTGCCTGTGCGGATTATGTTCTGTCCCGGGCCGGCAGCAATGCCCTGTGCGAATTCCAGGCCCTGAAAAAGCCCATGCTGCTGGTGCCTTACCCCAAGGGGGCCAGCCGGGGAGACCAGATTTTGAACGCCGAAAGCTTCCGCAAGCGCGGCCTTTGCCATGTGCTGGATCAGGCGGAGATGACGCCGGAAACCCTCACCGCCGCCCTGGAAAAGCTGATGGCCGAAAAGGATACCCTGATCCGCAACCTGGAAGAAGCGCCCCCTGCGGACGGCACGGAAAAAATTCTGGAATTTATTGCAGAAATTCAGAAATAAAAAGATTCCTGCGGCTGCAACGCCCGGGAAAAGAAAAGCCACCTGAGAAAACGTTCATTTTCTTTCCGGTGGCTGTTTTTTTGCGTTTTATGCTTTACACGTTGAAGCGGAAGAGGGTCACGTCGCCGTCCTGCATCACATATTCCTTGCCTTCGGAGCGGATCAGGCCCTTTTCCCGGCAGGCGGCCATGCTGCCCATTTCCATAAGGGAAGTGAAGGGCACGATTTCGGCCCGGATGAAGCCCCGTTCAAAATCGGTGTGGATTTTGCCGGCGGCCTGGGGGGCCTTGGAGCCGTTCACAATGGTCCATGCCCGGCATTCATCTTCCCCGGCGGTGAGGAAGGAAATGAGGCCCAGCAAATGATAGCACTTGCGGATCAGCCGATCCAGCCCGCTTTGGCCAATGCCCATTTCTTCCAGGAATTCGGCCTTTTCATCCGGCTCCATCTGGGCAATTTCTTCTTCGATCTGGGCAGAAATCACCAGCACTTCGGCCGCTTCATCGGCGGCGATCTGCTTCACTTTCTGCACCATGTCCAAATCTTCTTCGCCTTCGCCCACATCATTTTCGGAAATGTTGGCGGCGTAGATGACGGGCTTGGTGGTGAGCAGGAACCAGCCTTTGACGATTTCCTTTTCGTCATCGGTAAGGGGGCAGGTGCGGGCAGGCTTGCCCTGTTCCAGGTGGAGGTACACCTTATGGGCCAGGTCCGCCTCCTCGCCGTATTTTTTATCGCCGGTTTTGATCAGCTTCCGGGCTTTTTCTTCCCGCTTGGAAACCGTTTCCATATCGGCAAAAATCAGTTCCAGGTTGATGGTTTCAATATCCCGGGCAGGGTCAATGGAGCCATCCACATGGATGATGTTTTCATCTTCAAAGCAGCGCACCACGTGCACAATGGCCTCGCATTCCCGGATGTGGGAAAGGAATTTGTTGCCCAGGCCTTCGCCCTTGCTGGCGCCCTTTACAAGGCCTGCAATATCCACAAATTCCACGGTGGCCGGGGTCACCTTTTTGGGGTGATACATTTGGGCCAGCTGCGTCAGCCGGTCATCCGGCACGGCCACGATGCCGGCATTGGGTTCGATGGTGCAGAAAGGATAATTGGCGGCCTGGGCCCCTGCGCCGGTGATGGCATTAAAGAGGGTGCTTTTGCCCACGTTGGGCAGGCCTACAACGCCTAATTTCATTTGAATCCGATCCCCTTTATCACGTAATCCTTGCTTATTATACATGAAAGAAAGGCATTTCGCAAGCCAAGAAACATTTTACATATTTCGCAATTCCTATTTGCGGCAGGATGTGGTATACTAAAAGGGATCATAAACGGAAAAAGGAGGGGTTTCGGATGCAGGGAGAGGCCTATGAACTATTGGCCATGCTGATGCGGTACGTGTTCATCGCCCTTGGCGGATTGATTTTGTTCCGGGCATACAGGCAAATGCGCCGGGACGCCCGTGCCTATAAAAAGGAAATGAAAAAATTGCCCGATGCCGGGCTGGTGGGGGAAATTGTGGATTTGCAAACGGGCAAAAGCCAGCCCCTGCCGAGGGAGGGCATGATTGGCTCCTCCGCCGCTTGCGATATTCGTTTGAAAAGAAGGGGCGTCAAGCGGCGGCACGCCATGTTTGAATTTGTGGAGGGGAAGGGCCTGCGCATCCGGCCCCATCTGGGCCATAAAGTGGCCATGGAAGGGGTGCCCATCCGCACCTCCGCCTATGCCCTTCACGGCACGGAAGTGATGATCGGGCAGGCCCCGATCCGCATCCGCCTGTTTGCCGGGCTGAACGTGCCCCACCCGGCTTCCTTTGCCCGGGAAATGCCTGTGGAGGAAATGCCCCCGGCCTTTGAAATGCCCCTGCCCTTTGAAAAGGAGGGCTTTGATGCGCCGCTTTTTGAACAGCCGGAAGAAATGCAGGAAGAAAACTTGGCCTATCCGCCCTTTGTGCCTGTGGAACAGGAAGCGGAAGAAGAAGCGGAAGCCATTCCCTATTTCAGCCCCGTGGAACGCCATAGAAGGAGCGGCAGACGATGAAAGAAAAAACGAAAAAACGCCGCTTTACCCCGGGCCGGGCCATGGTGAGCGCCGTGATGCTGTTTTATTTCCTGGCATTTTTTCTGCTGGGGTTCAAGGCGTGGGATTGGCGCTGCTTTGCCCTGGCGGTGGTGGTGCCGGTGATTGTGCTTTTTGGCTCGGTGGGGCTTTCCCGGCTGTTTCCGGCGGATACACTGCTGTTATCCCTCACCAATTTCCTGTGCGCCCTGGGGGTGCTGGTTTTGTACCGGCTGGACCCGGAAAGGGGCCTGAGCCAGGCGGTGAATTACGGCGTGGGCGTGGCGGCCATGATGGGCTGCACCTTGCTGATTCGCTATATTCCCTCCTTCCGGCTGGTGAATGTGCTTTTGATGCTGGGCAGCATGGCGCTGCTTGCCCTGCCCCTTGTGATCGGCACGGAGCGCAACGGTGCCCACAGCTGGATCACCGTGGGGGGGCGCAGCTTCCAGCCCAGCGAAATAGTGAAAATTTCTTTGCTGATCAGCTTGTGTTATTTGCTGGCGAAGCGGAAAGTGGTAATTTCCATGGGCTTCGCCGCTGTTTGCGTGCTGATTCTGGCCGTGCAGAATGACTTTGGTACCGCCCTTCTCTATTTCGGCACGGCGCTGGTATTGGGCTTTGCGGCCACGGGCAGTTTGCTGTTGGTGCTGGCCGGGGCTGGCGGCGCCGGGGCGGCGGTGGTGCTGGGGAATATGCTGCTGCCCGAAAAATTCGCCCGGGCCATGAGCCGGGTGGAAATCTGGCTGAACCCATGGCAGGATGTGCAGGGGGCCGGGTACCAGATTGTGCAGGGGCTGATTGCCATGGCAAACGGCGGATTGTGGGGCGTGGGCTTTGGCGCCGGGAATGCCACGGTGATCCCGGAGCATTATAACGATTTTATTTTCGCCGTGATCGTCAATGAATTCGGCCTTTTGTTCGCTCTGGTGGTGCTTGGCATGTTTGCCTTTATTGTCATCCGGGGCATCATGATTGCACGGGGCAGCCGCACGGTGTTCCATGCCCTGCTGGCCACCGGCTGCGCCGCCATGATTGCCCTGCAAACTTTCGTGATCATCGGCGGCAACATCAAGTTGATTCCGCTGACGGGCATCACCCTGCCCTTCATCAGTTATGGCGGCACGTCGCTGGTATCCAGCTTGTGCATCATCGGCCTGATGCAGGGGGTATCCGCCCGGAATGCCGCCGGGGTGGATCAGGACAGGGCCCTGGCCATGCAGGGAGGGGACGGCCTATGAAACAGGTGAAAAACAATATCCGCAAGGTGTGCCTGTTTTTGTGCGGCCTGTTTGTGCTGTTGGCGGTGTTTGGGGGATACAGCATTACGGTGAACGGCAACCGCTGGTTTTCCTCCTCCTCCAATGTGTTTGTGCGTAATAAGAAAAAGGACGTAATCCCCGGCAATATTCTGGATCGCAGCGGCGTGCTGCTGGCCTGGAACGATGCCAGCGAAAACCGCCTCTATGCCACGGAGGAAAATGTGCGAAAGGCCATGGTGCACGTGGTGGGGGATAAGCAGGGGAATGTGAATAACGGGGCGGAAAGCTTTATGAGTTCTTCCCTGTACGGCTTCAAAATGAATCTGGCGGAGCGCTTTGCCTGCTTTGTGAAAGGGGAAAAGCGCACGGGGGATCATGTGTATCTCACCCTGGACGCTGCCCTTTCTGCTTATGCATCTTCCCTGTTCCCGGCAGGAAAGGCCGGGGCGATGGTTGTGACCAACTGGAAAACCGGGGAAGTGCTGATGGAAATTTCCCTGCCCCAGTATGACCCCCAGCAGTTGACCCAGGCCGCCCGGAACAACCCCCAGAAGCCCTTCTATAACCGGGCGGTGCAGGGGCTGTATGCCCCCGGCTCCACATTCAAAATCGTCACCGCCGCCTCCGCCCTGGAAAACGTTTCGGATGCGGCCAACCGGGGCTATCAATGCTCCGGCATGCTGCAGGTGGGGGATCGGTTCATTACCGATGCCGGAACGGATCTGGAGCAGGGCAAAGTGGTAAGCCACGGCCAGCTCACCCTGATGCGTGCTTTTCAGGTGAGCTGCAACAATACTTTCGCCCAGATTGCCCTGAACCTTGGGGATCAGAAACTGAAAAAGACGGCGGAAAATTTCGGCTTTAACGATAATTTCCTCTTCCGGGATGTGGTGGTGGAAAATTCCGCTTACCCGGAAAAGAACCGGACGGAGCGGGAAATTGCGTGGACCGGCGTGGGCCAGAGCGAACTGACCGCCACCCCTTTGCACATGTGCATGGTGGCCGCTGCGGTGGCCAATGACGGGGTGATGATGGAGCCCTTCACCGTGCAGCGCACCGTGGCCAATAACGGCACGGTACGGAGTGAAGGCAAAAGCCGCATTTACCGCACCGTGATGGGACCGGAAACGGCCAAAGTATTGCAGGAATACATGCGCCTTGTGGTGCAAAGCGGCACCGGCACGGCGGCAAATATTCCCGGCATCAAGGTGTGCGGCAAAACAGGCTCCGCCGAAGTGGATACCCAGGAAAATACCAATGCCTGGTTTGTGGGGTATCTGGCGGAGGAAAGCCACCCCTATGCCATCGCCATCGTGGTGGAGGATGCAGGCGGCGGCGGCAGCGTAGCCGCCCCCATTGCCCGGCAGGTGTGGCAATGGATGCTGAATAACGGATATTAACAAAGGATGAAATGCGATGATCGATACTGCATGGTATGCCCTTTTGGAAATGCCGCCGGAAGTGACGGAGAAATTGGGGCAGGTGAAGGCAGGGAACCCCTGCACAATCCAGCCGGAAACCAAGGAAGCCTGCCTGTGCCGGGCCACGGCGGAGCAGGGCTTTGAAACGTTAAAGCAGGAAATCGGCCCGGATCCCGATGGCATGAAGCAATTGTATGCCCTGCTGGAAATGGCGGATGAAACGTGGAAAAAATATGGAGAAAAGGGCATCAGCGCAGATATTTTTGCCGAAACCATGAAGTTTGTTCCCCGGTTTTTGCGTGCTTTCCATCAGCAAACGGGGGCATGGAAATTTGCCCAGGGCTGGTGGTTCTGGCGGGAAGTGGCCATGGTGGAATTTCGGGTGGGCTGCCTGGAATATGAACTGGTGGAGGAAAAGGAAAGGCGTTTCATTTCCCTGCACATCCCGGCGGATGCGGATATGAGCGAAGAAAGCATTGATGCTTCCTTTGCGGCGTTCCGGGCATTTTTGAGTGCCTATTATCCCGATTGGCAGAACCTTCCATGGGAATGCGACAGCTGGATGATGAGCCCGGCGCTGGAATACCTTTTGCCGGAAAAATCCAAAATCCTGGCCTTCCAGCGGCGGTTTCAGGTGCTGGAACACAATGCGGACAGCATGGGCGTGATGGAATGGGTGTTTCCGGGGCATAAAGAAGTATCGGAAAGCTTGCCGGAAACCACTTCCCTGCAGCGGAAAATGAAAGCATGGCTTTTGAGCGGCAAGAAAGTGGGCTGGACACGGGCCGGGCTGAAATAAACAACGGGATACACAAAA
Organism: Clostridia bacterium; assembly: GCA_045605625.1. Lineage (GTDB taxonomy): Bacteria > Bacillota > Clostridia > Christensenellales > Aristaeellaceae > RUG563. The sequence continues at coordinate 2,506 of JAZUQI010000271.1, read as the reverse complement.
GAAAGGAAGGTTTGTATGGTTGTTGCACTGCTGATTATTATCATTTTGCTGTTGGCCCCCTGGCTGCTGGGGGGTGATTGGGATGACAGCCGTCGGTGCTCTGGGTGTGATTGCCTTTGTTGCGCCCGTTGTGGCAGCCATTGCTTTAATTGCCACCCTGAACGGAAAGGATATTTCCTTCTATCATGATACGCTGTGGGCCAAGGGCAAGGATTATCAGTGCCATATTGCGGAAGAAGATGTGTCCTATAATGGCGAAGTGCGATACAGTTTTTCCTATGGCGGTTCTTTTAGCCCTTATACAATCCGTATGCAGGAGGACGGCTCCATTCAGGTGACGTATACCACGGCGGAGCGTGTGAGCAAATCTTCCATTGAACGGAGCAAAATCTGGACCAAAACCTTTACAAAAGCGGATTGAATTTGCAACGGCTGGTTTTTCATTCCCTTGACCGAAAGGAAAGATCTGTTTATAATAGCAATGACCGCAAATTTTTTTGAAAAAAAATTTGTTATTCTCTGCAAGAAATGGGAAAGGTATTCCGTTATATGAATGAGCAGACGAATCGATGCGCATCCTTATACCGTATGGACGAACAACGGTTTGAGGAATTGTATGCCGCCTATGCCAACGACGTGCTGCGGATGAGCTACTTTTACCTGGGGGACAGGCAAAAGGCCGAAGATGTGACGCAGGATGTGTTCCTGAAGCTGTATACGGGAAACCCGGAACTGGTGGAAGGAAAGGAAAAGGCGTGGCTACTCAAGGTGGCGCTGAATAAATGCCGGGATGTGTGGCGGGCCGCATGGGTGAAGCGTGTGGTGCTGGGCAGCCCGGCCATGGAGCTTGCCCCTGCGCCGGATGACATGAACGACCGGCTGGAAAAACAGGAAATTATGCAGGCGGTGCAAAAGCTGCCCACGGATTTCAGGGATGTGGTGCTGCTGCACTATTATCAGGGCATGGGCATTGCGGAAATTGCCGCCATGCTGCAAGTGCCGGAAGGGACGATTTCCAGCCGTCTCAGCCGGGGCCGTAAAAAGCTGGAAGTGATTTTGAAGGAGATGGATGTGCGATGAAAAGCGTGGAAGAAAAGCTGCGTCAGCTGCCCGAAATTGCGGAGCAAATGGGCCTTGACGCCGATGAACGGTTGAAACGGAGCATTCTGCACGCTGCACGGGATATGGAACCGCAAAAGAAAAAAGGCCTGCCCATGAAAAAACTGGTGCCTGTTTTCTGTGCGGTGGCGGTGCTGCTGGGAGCAGCGGCGGTGGGCATTCCGGCGTTGCAGAAAAATGCCGTGAAGCCGGTGGAACCCATGACCAAAACCATCGCCGCCGGGCAAAACGAAGCCCTGCCCGGTGCCCAGCTTGCCCTGGATGTGCCGGTTGGCAGCATCCAGATCCGCGCCTCCCGGAACCCCTCTTACCGCAGCATCTGGGCCAAGGCCACCGGGGCCAATTTCCCGCTGATCAGCGTGAATGGCCGCTATTACCGGATGCTGACCAACCCCACCGCCCTGACGGATGGGTTGCTGGGCAAATCTCTTGGCACGGTGGATACTTTCACCAGCGAACCGGCCCTGGTCAGCGGCGGCATTATTTCCAATAAAGTGGCGGAAGGGGAAACGGTGTATGCCGTCAGCGGCATGAACAATGCCGTGGTGGCCGCCCGGGTGGATGGCCAGCTGCGTGCGTTCCAGCGGGTTTCCTTTGGGGAAAATGCCCTGCTTGGCGGCGAAAATCTGGCCGATACCCTGAAGGCGGAAAAGGTGGTGGCCCTGGAATTGACCGGGGTGGGCACCATCAATGATGCTTCAACGGCCAGGCGGCTGATGAACGTGCTGGCAGATAATGCTTCCTTCCTGCGTTCCGGCAGCAATGAAACCAACACCTCTTTGCTGATTCAGCTGGAAAACGGGCTGACGCTGCAAATGGCCGTCAACGGCGAGCGCATCATGGCCTGCGGCACCTGGGCCTGCCCGGAATTCTTTGAAGCGTTCCACGAAGCCATGCAATAAAAAATGAGGCACCGGTGAAATGTTCATCGGTGCCCTTTCTTTTTATGGTCTTATTTCCATTTCAATGCAGTTCCATCTTTCTCCAAGCACGGCATAGCTTTCGGGCTGCGGCAGTTTCATTTCCCTAAACCCGGAGGCCTTATAGCAATGATAAGCCGCTGGGTTATTTTCAAATACGCCCAGGGAAATGCTTTCGGCTTTCAAAAGCTGAAAGCCATATTGCAGGGCCAGCTGCAGCATTTCCTTGCCATAGCCCATGCCCCGTTTTTCGCTATTCACAATCACAAAGCCGAACCGCAGCTTTTTCTTTTCCGGGTCGGTAAACCGCAGAATCATGTGGCCCTGCACGCCGGTTTCGTCATAGGCGGTCATGGGGAAAAAGGCATCGTTTTGTTCCTGGGCGGTGTAGTGGGCGTTCAGCATTTCAGCCGTCAGGGGGTAATGGTCAAACCGATCGGCGCACCATTGCCGGAAGGAAAATTCAT